>MGRY01000027.1 GCA_001799045.1 Deltaproteobacteria bacterium RIFCSPLOWO2_02_56_12
GAGGCTGCGGACATGCCCTTCGGGATTACAAATGGCAAATTTCAAATCTCAAATCTGAGATGTGAGATCTGCAATCTGAGATTCCGAGCAGAGCGAGGATAAGGGAGCCCCGAAGCCGACAGCGTAAAAATTAGGCTCTTGCTCGAAGGGAAGAAAACGGATGGCCAAATTAAAATCCAACGATACCAGGCTCTCCCGCGTGGTCCCCTTCGGGCTCGGCCAGGTGAAACCACGCCACTTCCGCGAGGTGGCCGCGGCCGCGTGGGCAAACAAGATGGATCTGTCCTACGCCTGGGATATCCTGCGTCACGGGGTCTGCGACGGTTGTTCTCTGGGTCCCTATGGCCTGCGCGACAACGTAATGGACGGGGTCCACCTCTGCACGACCCGCTTGAGTCTCCTCCGTCTGAATACCATGGGAGGGCTCAAAGCCTCGGTCCTGAGCGATGTCGATCGGCTACGGAATCTTAGAGAGGAGCGACTCCGCTCTTTCGGGAGGCTCCCCTTCCCCATGGTACGGCGCAAAGGCGACAACGGCTTCTCCCGCATCTCTTGGGAAGAGGGCGTCGCCCTCATAGCTCAGGCAATCCGTCGAACAGCGCCTCAACGCATGGGCTTTTTTGCGACCTCCAGGGGCATTACCAACGAAGTTTATTACGTTTTCCAAAAGCTCGCACGCTCCCTCGGCACCAATAACGTCGATCTCTGCTCGCGACTTTGCCACGCGGCTAGCGGTTACGGACTGAAGGCCACCTTAGGGCTGGGGGCTCCGACCTGTTCGCTATCCGATTTTATCGGCGCCGATCTGCTCGTTATCTTCGGCTCCGACCTCGCCAATAACCAGCCGGTGACTGCCAAGTACATGCACTATGCGAAGAAAAAGGGCACGCGCATTATGGTGGTCAATCCGATGCGCGAATACGGGCTGGAGCGCTACTGGGTGCCGTCGGTATTCGGCAGCGCGCTCTTCGGCACCAAACTCATGGACGATTTTTTTCAGGTGAACGTTGGAGGGGATATCGCATTTATCAATGGCGTCCTGAAAGCGCTGATTGCGATGAACCGACTGGACCATGAGTTCATCGCGCGCCACACGGGCGGCTTCGAAGCGCTCAAGGGCGCTTTGGAAGAACAGCCCTGGGAGATGCTCGAACAGCGCTCGGCTCTTCCCCGTCTGGAAATGGAACGTTTTGCCCAGATCTACAGCCTTGCCAGCAGCGCGGTCTTTGTTTACAGCACGGGGCTTACCCAGCACGAATTCGGCGTGGAAAACGTCAGGGCCATCGTCAATCTCGCCCTGGCCCGAGGCATGCTGGGAAGGGAGAAGTGCGGCATCATGCCTATTCAAGGCCACAGCGGTGTTCAGGGGGGCGAAGAGTGCGGCTGCGAAGCAGACAAGTTCCCCGGCGGTTTCGCGGTCAATCAAGAAAACGCGCGCCGTTTTTCCAATCTCTGGCGCCATCCGATCCCTTCCACGCCGGGACTGAAGGTGCCGCAAATGATCGAAGCCGCTCATGAGGGAGGACTCGAGTTTCTCTATTCTATCGGCGGAAATCTTTTGGAAACCATGCCGGACCGACAATTCGTAGCCGAGGCATTGGCGCAGGTCCCCGTCCGAGTTCATCAAGACATCGCGCTCAATAGTTCCATGTTGATCGATCCCGTCGAGCTTGTCGTGATTTTCCCAGCCCAGACTCACTATGAGCAGAGAGGGGGCGGGACTGTTACGAGCACAGAGAGAAGGATCCGCTTTACGCCTGAAATCCCCGGACACAGCATCGGCGAAACTCTCCCGGAGTGGGAGATTCCCTGCCTTATCGGACGCAAAGCGATGCCCAATGGAGATCTCCTCTTCCCCTACGACGATACGCAAACCATCCGCGAAGAGATGAGCCGCGTGATGCCCATGTACCAGGGGATCGAGAAGCTCAAGGAGGAAGGCGATTCGCTTCAGTGGGGCGGCCCCTATCTCTTCAAGGGCGGCAATTTCTCTAATATGCCGGATGGCCGCGCGCTCTTCAGTGTGCTCGAGCCGCCGGACCGGAGGGCTTCAGAAGGGCGGTTCTATCTCACAACCAGGAGGGGAAAACAGTTCAACAGCATGATCTTCGGCTCGACGGACCGGCTCACCGGAAGCAAGAGAAGAGACGCTATCTTTATCTCCCTCGAAGACGCCGAACGACTTAGTTTCGATGATGGAGATTCTGTGATTGTCCGTTCTGACACCGGCGAGATGCGCGGCGTAATCCAGATCGCGCCGGTGAAGCCCGGAACGCTTCAGGCCTATTGGCCCGAGGCCAATGTCCTGATCCCGCGCCGCACCGATCCCCTCTCCGGCGCGCCGGATTACAATACCGAGGTGGAGCTGGAGAAGTTATAACGCTCAGAGAGATGAACAGGTTGCTTCTGCGGACCCGTTGCCTCACGAAAAGCCGGCATGTTCCTATTTCGCACAACATTGAATAAACGATACTTGCCCCAGGTCTAAATATTAAAAGTATGGCCTGCAAATACTACTCCCAACCAGGGCAACGGGGGTTGTTCAATGGAAATTCCGAAGGCGAGCGGGCAAATCCAGGAACGAAATGTAAAGTCCAGTGATGGAGATCTGCGGGCCATTCTAAAGCATTCAAACCCTACAGACCGACCCAAACCCAGGCTCCTTGACCAGGTCCGGCAGGCAATCCGCACGCGCCACTACAGCCCAAGGACTGAGGAAACCTATGTGGGCTGGATCAAGCGGTTTATCTTCTTCCACGACAAGCGCCACCCAGTGGAGATGAGCGAGCAAGAAATTGCTCGGTTTCTCTCCAGCCTGGCGACCGAGTCCCACGTTAGCTCGTCAACCCAGAATCAAGCCTTCAACGCCCTTCTGTTTCTTTACCAGCAAGTGCTGCAGAAAAAGATTGGTCTGATCGAAGGAGTCGTTCGCGCCAAAAGACCCAGGCGCTTACCGGTTGTCCTTACAAAAGAAGAAGTCGGGCGGCTTCTGGCCTGTCTAGAGGGTGCTCCGTGGTTAATGTCGATGCTTCCGGAACCTGCTTCCAGGATAGCAACGTTCTCCTGGATTCTTTCGGGTTTTGTCGTTCCGACGATGGCTGTATGAACGCCCGTCGGCTTAGCTTTGCGTTGGAGCTATCGAAACTCGCTGTCTTCTGTGGTAGCTTTAACCTGTGCGATTCTGGGAGCTGGAGCCGGAGTGGGACAACGACAATATCGAACACATTGCCCGGCACGGTGTAGAGCCAGAAGAAGTCGAAGAGATCGTTTATGAGGACTGCCATCCATCATGGATTGTTCGCGCCCGGCGTCGTGGCATTCGAGAGAATCGATGGACGGTCTTCGGCCAGACGTGCGGGGGTCGCTACTTGGTGGCTGTAATTGCCCCTTATCCCCGTAGGGGAGTCTGGCGGGCTGTGACAGTACGGGACATGGAGCGGTATACCCGACGGAGGTATCAACAATGGCGCAAAAGTTGACCGCCGCCCAACGGCGGGCCTTGAAACAAGAAGCAGTCGGATGGGACGAGCTTTCCGACGAAGACTTTGCTCGGCTGTTCAGCGAAGGTCCGCCTGTGAGGGTGCGTGTTCGGCGGCCACCCCCGAAAGCACTGACGATCGCACTTGATGAGCAGACACTGAACCGCTTGAAGCGTGTGGCTCGACACAAACAAGTGCGCGCCCGGCACCTGGTGGCCATCTGGATAGCTGAGCACCTCTCCCAAGAGCGTCCTGCCGAGAAATGATCGTTGGCTCTAACTTCGCGCTTCAGACCGATCGCTAGAAGCGCCGGTTGAGCTCTGTGTTAGCCCCTATCGTAACTGCTGATGAGACGCATCAATCGAGACCCTGAAAGGTTCGAGGTAATCCACTTGTTCGAGGCCATGGCCCGAAAGCGCGGGCTTAAGCTCAATGATCCATCGAGCCACCAGAGCTTTCTGGACCGCGTCTCCGACGGCTTCAATAGCAGTAAGAACAACCCGATAATCATCCATGGGCGCCGGATCGAAAGTATGTTTGAGCACGTGGCTGCCGGACTCGGCAAAACAATTCTCATTAAGCGCGAGGACGCTGGTGATGTTTGCTCGGCTGACCCAGACGTACAGCCGCCGGACTTTCGTCTCGTTCTCGACGGAGGCACAGACCTCTTCGTTGAGGTAAAAAACTGCCACAAGGCTGACCCGAACTATAGGTTTTCCCTGAAACGTTCCTATCTATCTGCTTTGGAAAAGTACGCCGCCATTTTCGGGCGAGATCTGTACCTAGCCATTTTCTGGTCACGTTGGGGGAAGTGGACGCTGATAAGCCCAGTCCAGCTCACCCCTGTGGAGCGCCCGTCCATCAAGTTTCTAGACGCCGTTACGAAGAACGAGATGTCTTTGTTAGGGGATGTACTAGTAGGTACCACGCCACCACTTTCGCTCCGTATCATCACCAACCCATCTAAACCACGAACTGTCAATGCGGACGGAGAGTGCACCTTTTACATCTCCAGCGCTGAACTCTACTGCGATGGGGTCCGAATCGAAGACCCTCTGGAACAAAATCTCGCGTTCTACTTCTTGCTCAACTCGGATTGGGAGGTCGGGAATGCAAAAGCAAAGCTTGAGGGAGATCAGCTCATATACTTCGATTCCGTTGCGGAGCCCCGAGAGCCTGTACCGAACCAGGGCTTCCAAATCCTCGGTTTCCTAAGCGAAATCATCTCTCGAAACTATAACGATATTACAGCCGAGTCCGGGAAGGTTCACCAGCTAAGCCCCGGCAATGAACCTGGCTCGCTCGGTATTGTCATTCCGCAAGAGTACAAGGGCAAAAGCCTTCCGCTATGGCGGTTTACAGTCGTGGCCAAGTAGAGCATGTATGCATGAGGAGAAAAAGGGTCGGGGGTCTTTGCACAACCTTTTCCCTCCCTACCGGATGAGCCGGGCGCGCGGCAGCGCCACATAGATCGCGACCATGGTCAGCGCGCCAGCTGCGCCCATCGACGCCACGGCCCACCGGGCCCCCAAAAGCGACGCCAGCACCCCGATGAGCATGCTTCCTAGCGTCATCAAGACGCTGCTCATGTGAAAGACGGCCATCGTCCGGCCGCGGAATTCGGAAGGAGAGTAGGCTTGGATAACGGTCTGCACAAGGGCGTGGCAGCTCACGTGGGAGAGGCCTATGATCGTCATCAGCGCCATGGAGAGCTTGAACCAGGGTGATGCCGAGAAGGCGACGACGGTGAGCCCGTACAACGTTACACCTCCCAGCATAAGGATGCCCCTCGGTAACCGGTCGCCGAGGGACGCGATAAGAATAGCGCTGCACAGCGCACCGACACCCATAGCGGTGAGGAGCAACCCCTGCCCGGTGGCCCCTACTCCAAAGACGTCTCGCGCAAACACCGGCAGAAGCGTCATGAAGGGTATGATGAACAACGACGCAAACGCCGTGATGAGGAGACCGGCGCGAACGGCCTCGTTCTTCCAGCTGAACTTCCACCCGTCAATGATGCTGCGGCCGAAGGACGCCTCAGCAGAGTGACCGTGAGAGCTACGAGAAGCGCGCTGTGCGGGGCGAAGCGGCACAGTCGAGACTGTCGCCAGGAGGTAAAAGGCCGCCTGGACCGCATATGAGCCGCCAGTGCCGAACATGGCGATGAGCAAGCCTGCCAGGGCGGGGCCAATGGTCCGGGCCACGTTAAAGACGATCGCGTTGAGGCCGATGGCGTTGGTCAGGTGGCTGCGCGGCACGGCATCGGCGACCATCGCAGCCCGTGCCGGCTGCTGAAAGGCCTGGACTATGGCCGCCCCGATGGCGGTCGCGTACACATGCCATGACTGAATCAGATCCGTAAAGATGAGCAGGGCGAGCGTGGCGTACATCAACCCGTCCAGCACTTGGGCGACCATCACCTGCATCTTGCGCTGATAGCGGTCGGCGATGCTACCCGCCAGCGGAGATAACAAGAGAATCGGTATAGCCTGGACCCCTCGCACCAGGCCAAGCTGGACCGGTGAGTTCGTCAGCTCATAAATGAGCCAACCGCGGGTTACCTGATCCATCCACGTCCCCATCCCCGTGCATGCCTGCCCGGACCAGAGCAAACGGAACTCGCGATGGCGAAGTGCCTCAAAGGCCCGGAGATGAAGCAATGCCTTGAGAGGATGCCAGGACTGCCGTGAAGTCACCGGTTGGGCGGCTTCGATACTCGGCGCTTCGGCCTCGTTCGACTGAGGCGTTCGACTGAGCTCAGCCGAAGGCTCACGAACGTCTTCTTTGTCGGTGATCGGTGAACGCAGCGTAGACTCCACAACTGAATGAGGTATAGTGTCCCCTAAAATACCGATCGCAGGAGTTCCTTAGGGACAAATGCTTGTCGTTTCCCCGCTTATTGCCCTGGTGGTTGCCATTTCTGTATGGCTATTCGTCCGGCTCTCCCCGGTGGGTGCGGATGCCATCGCCGTTCGTCGCTTCAACCGCGCCTCGTTCGCGTTGTGTATCGTGGGTTGCCTCGCCATATTCGGGTGGGCTTACGCATCGCTGGCGGGAACGCCCGATTCCGCCTGGTGGCCCGTTATCGGGGCGCTCTATTGCACCGTTGCCGTGCCGCTTTTGTTCGTTATAGCGGCGCTGGTTCGGTCGCGCGTATGCCGCTCCGAAGTTGTCATTAAGGCAGTGCGCCCGCGACGGTAAGGCGCACCGCTACCTGTCTGCAATCTCAGCGCATCTGGCAGGCTACGTCCACTAAAGCGGGCTTGCCCTCTTTAACCACCTTGAGCGCGTCGCGCAGGACCTTCTTGAGATCACCGGGCTCCGTCACCGGTCCGGCGCCCCAGACCCCATAAGAACGCGCCAGAGAAGTAAAGTCCACCACCGGATCTTCGATCCGGATGCCGATGGTTTTGTTCTCCACGGGTCTCCCTCTCAGCACGGCCATCCTCTCCTGGTGTTCCTCGTCGTTGTAGTAGGAGTGGTTGCTGCAGACGATTATGAGGAGAGGGATCTTATGATGCGCCGCTGTCCAAAGGCCGCTTGCAGTGAAGAGCATATCTCCATCAGGCTGGAGATCGACGCAGAGTTTGCCCGAGCCCTTGTGGGCCAGAGCGGCTCCCAGCGAGGCCGGGAGACCGTAGCCCAGACCGCCGCCTTTATATTTTCCCAGGATCTGATTGAACTTGCCGGCGGGTAGAAAGAAGTTCTCCCTGCCTGACGAGGTCCCGTTCGTAAGTACCCAGTCCTCGTTCTTAAGGAGCTCCGCCATCTCGCTGTACAGCCGGCTCGTGGAGATCGGCTTCTCATCCCACTTGGTCTTGGTCTGTTTATCCTGGGCCTCTACTCTCTCGGCATGGAGCTTCGCCCATTGCGCACGACGCTTCTCGATCTCGGCGTCCTTCTTCTTCAGCGCCTCTTTCTCGCCCTTCAAGCGCCTGACCAATTCAGGCAGAAAGACCGAGGTGTCCGCGAGGATGGAAAGATCCGTTTCGCGGAGCTTGTTGAAGTCGTGTGACCAGGCGCGCACCAGAAGATCGTCCAGACCGACGTTAATGATCTTGGCTGAGGAGGAAAGCAAAGGAATGGGCCGCCGGCGACCCTTCTCCTGGGCTCTCTGTGTGACTCCTCCTTCCAGATCCGGGACATCGAGCGCGAGCACGAGATCGGTTTGGCCCAGGACCTTGTCCTGCATTCCAGTCAGGTTCAGCGGATGGTCTACGGGAAAGTTGAACCTGCCGAACTGGTCGAAGACCGGTATGGCGAGAAGCTCGGCAAGCTCGATCAGAGCCTTAAACCCCGCTTCCCTTCTTCCTACCCAGTCGGCGATGATCACCGGCGCCTTGGCCTCTACCAGCCAGCGGATGGTCTTTTCGAAACCTTCCTCCGGCGCCTGCATGGGAAGAGGGGCCGGATAGCGGTCCAGCGAAGGAAAGGGGATCTCACCGTCGAGCTTCTTTTCCTGCACCTCGCTGTCGTAGCAAATATAGACCGGCCCCATGGGATCGGTCGTGGCCAGACGGTAGGAACGGATGAAGGAATCGGCCACAGCCTCCACGCTGCCGGGCTGATCATCCCACTTGACAAAGTCCCGCACGAGATTTCCCTGAACCAGAGCCGTGTGAACCCAGTCGATCCAGGGTCGGCGCTGCGCCGCATCCATGGGACCGGTCCCGCCCATGACAATGACCGGCAAGCGATCGCACCAGGCGTTGTAGATGGCCATGGAGGCGTGCTGCAGGCCGACGATATTATGGACCGCCGACGCCATCGGTCTCCCCTTCGCCCTGGCATAGCCCTGCGCCAAGGCCACCGTGATCTCTTCGTGCGGACAGAGAATAATCTCCGGCATGTGATTGCCGCCGTAGTTGACCAGAGAATCGTGCAAACCACGAAAGGTCGCTCCGGGATTGATGGCAATGTACTCGATCTCAAATGCCTTGAGCATATCGACCACTACGTCCGACCCGTACTGGGGCCGGGGCCGCTCCGCCATTCTCGCTGCTTTACTCATGGATGACTCCTTCCAAATAGAGATTCTTAACCGGCTGATTTCCAAAGGAACATAGTCCAAGGAGAAACCAGAGGCAAGAGGCGCGTTGACCGGGCTGCGAGTCCGAAGTAAGGTAGGGTCCTAGAAAGGGATTGCCCATGAAAAAAGATAAAAGTTACGACGAGCTTTTAGAACTGATCGAAAAAGATCGCGCGGAGCTGGTCGATCTCTGTCTCAGGCTGGGGAACACTCCCAGTCCCCACGCCAGGGAGAGAAGAGTCGGAGAAGCGGTCATCGATTGGCTCAACAAGAACGGCATCGTTGCCTTTCTCCAGTTCATAACCGAAGAGAGCGTTAACGCTGTCGGCGTGATCCCCGGCAGCGGCGACGGGACCAGCCTCATCTTCAACGCCCACATGGATACCGGACCGGAGCTGCCACCCGACGCCTCGGAGGCGCAGAGAAAAATCGAAGGGGCGTGGGCGGAGGGCGATCTCATCTTCGGCAAGGGGGTCATCAACGACAAGGCGCAGTTATGCGCCTTTATGATCGCCGCCAGGGCGATCAAAAGGTCCGGCTTTCGCCTCAAGGGAGATTTAACGATCACCGGCGTCGCCTTCGAGACCGGGAGTCCCTCAGTAGATGAGTTCCAGGGCATCAACTACCCCGGTGAAGGTTTCGGCACGAAATGGCTGGTTGATCGTGGTGTGACAGCGGATTACGCCCTGGTGGGCGAGACCTCGGGATTCGGCGTGGTAAAGGCCGAATGCGGCGCTGTGTGGCTGAAAATACGCGTGAAGGGAAGAGAGATTTACACTCCGAGGCTCGAACGGGGCTCTTCTCTGAAAGAACATCCCAACGCCTTCTTAAAAACGGCCCATCTCCTTCTGGCCCTTGAAGAATGGGCAATTCAGTACGAGCAGAGAGAAAGGCATGAGTTTCCCGGCGGGACGATCATCCCCAAAGCGCAGGTGATCGAGGTGCGAGGAGAAGGAGGAGTCACACGCCCAAGTCCCCATTGTGATGTCTACATTGACGTGCGCCTGGTCCCCGGAAAAAAGCCGCTGACAATCAAGAAGGAAATCGAACGGCTAGTTCGCGCCTTGAATATTGACTGCGACGTCTCCGTCTTCCAATACTCACGCGGCTACATAGCAAAGAATGCGGAGCTATTGATATCGGCAATCGAAGAGGCCCACCGCTATGTCTTCGGGACAGAGCCGCCTGCCCCTCCATCCGCCGAGGTCAGCATGTGGCGCGACCTGAATGTCTTCAACGAGGTCGGCATCCCGTCGGTCTGTTACGGTCCGCCGAGACAGAGAGAGGCGATGAGCGGAGCGCAAAACCGGGCCATGAAAATTTCAGACCTTATCGCCGCAACCAAGGTTTACGCCCTCACCGCCCTAGCGCTCTGCGGGGTAGAATAGCCCTTATTTAAAAAACCCTTCTCTTTCCAGCTTCCGCGCTATGCGTTCATCGGCCATATCCTCTATTTTAAGGCGCGAGAAGTTCGGATCGACTTTGCTGAGAACGCGCTGGGCATTGAGCAGCCCTTCCCGGGTGGGAAAGATGCGACGCTCATAGAGACCCTTGATCATCTCGTACCCCGCTTCGGCATCCTCCATACGCTGCAAGCGCAGCCATTTGACCAGAGTCGCGATTACCGGCTTTTTGTTTGCCGGCTCCTGAAAATAGACGATCGCTTTAACGAAGGCCTTTAAGGTCTTCTCTGTGATTTCCTGGGATTGATCCAAAAAGCTCTTGCGGGCCAGGACACCGATTCCCTGATATGGGATGTCGACTTTGGCGAGATCGGCCAGTACCCGGTATCCCTGGCGTTGCACCATCTTGCTGAAGGTATAACCCAAATAGGCTGCGTCAACTGTCCCGGATAAAATAGACTGGGCTATGACAGACTGATCTCCTACAATTCTAAACTGTATTTTGTCTCGCTCAGGTACCAAGCCCCATTTGTCGAGGGCCAACATCGTAAACATCCAGATCCCGCCGCCGATACTCTGCACGCCGAGAATCTTGCCCTTGAGATCCGATGGGTTTGTGATCTTAGAGGAGACCACGAAGTCCCCGTCAAGCTTATTCACTATGCCGGCGATGAAGACCACATCCAACCCCCCTACCATAGCACCGAGGGTGGCGCCTGTGGCGGAGGCAATGTAGAAATGAGCATCGCCCGCGGCCAGAGCTGAAATGGCTATCGCTCCACTGCGCACCTGCACGATCTGAGCGTCCAATCCCTGCTCCTCGAAGAAGTGCTGGTCCTTGGCAACGAAGAGAAAGCCGCTCCTCTCATTAAAGCCGGCAAAGGTAATGACGACTTTTTGCAGCGGAGAGGCGGCATCGGCCCATGAAGCCCAAAAAGGGAGAGCAGCCAAAAGGCAGCCAAATAATATTGGATACACAGTGCGGGAGTTTGTCATCCGAGCCTCCTTGTTTCCCAGGACGCGATTCTCCGACTTCGCTCGTTCGGTTGTCAAGACAATTTTTGTTTCCCGTTAAAAGTAAAAGGTGGTCTTACCTCGGGAAGAAAGCCTTCCGGCCTGAGGCAATAGGCCTGTGCCTTGAGGGCCACCGCACCAACCCCATCAGGTGGGCTCTCCAACGGTCTGGGCCTGCCTTCAATCTCTTCGTCCCTGTGCCTCAGTCCTTCAGGCTTCCTCCCCTCGAAGACCCTACAAGACTGCCAGGCGGAGGGGGCCTGTCCCGAAGAAAGGGAGACGTCCGAAACTGAATTGACTCAGAGAGAACAGACAGATCACGCTAAGAGATGGGGGCAGAGAAGCAGAGGCCCATCGGCTCCCGCTGAGGGGCAGGTCCCCTCCGCTTCTACTTGCAACCGCACTTTCTGATGAAGAGCTGAGAATTTTCCGCTAAAATCGAAATTGAAGCCGGGCATTCTCTGTGTTAAGGGATAGGATGTTGACCTGAATTTTAAGCGAAGATAAGGAGGGCTAGACTATGGCCATCAAGATAAAAAGGACCGGCCATCTGGTGCTGCGGGTAAAAGATCTCGAACGCTCGAAACGCTTTTTCACCGAAGTCCTGGGTCTTCCCCTGGTTGGGGATAACGGCAAAGGGATGCTCTTCTTCAGCCCTGACGTAAAAGACAACCATCACGTGCTGGCGATCCGTCAAGCAAACGATGGCGCGCCCCTCCCCGATCCGGATCAGGTGGGCATGGAGCACGTCGCCTATGAACTCGCTTCTTTCGCCGAGCTTCAGGAAGCCTACCGGATCTTCAAAGAGAACAACGTGAAGATCCGCCACGCGGTCTTCCACGGAATCACCAAAAGCATCTACTTCTATGATCCCGACGGGAACATGCTTGAGGTCTATTGCAATGTTCCCCCTGAAGAGTACCGCAAAAGCGTTCCTAATCCTTACAGCCTCTACGGAGATATAACGGCCGAGCTGGTGGGTAAAATCCCTCAAAAGCCCGGCACCGCGGCGCCGTGACGTAGGGGGCAGGTTTTAAACCTGCCCTTACAGCTAACCACCACAGGAGGTAAATGATGGAGCCACTGCCGCGAGGGGCTAATTTTCAGCGCACCAAGTTTCTCTGGGAGATCGGCCTGCACATCGCGGGCGATCCCAACACGCCGTACTACGGAAATCGTGACATGTGCATCGTTATCGGCAGCGGCTCGGGCGATAATTTTCGGCCTTGGTTAAGAATGGCCACGGGATCACCCCATCTCGCTCACGCCGTATGCCGCGGCGAGCTGGAGATGGCGATGGTCAATCCCTCCGGTTTCCTCACCCAGGCCTATCGAGGGACCGGTTTATTCCCTGAGCCGCTTCCCGTGCGGGTCATCGCCAACTACCCCTCCTGGGACCGCTTCGTCTATATGTTGCACCCGCGCACCGGCCTCAAATCTCTCGCCGAGATCATAGAGAAGCGCTATCCGCTCCGGCTTTCCATCCGCGAAGATAAGACCCACTCGACGCGCGTACTGGTAGATCAGACGTTGGCTGTTTACGGTTTCACGCTCGCCGACCTCGAATCCTGGGGCGGCAGTTTGCAACTGAACGGGGGTCCCGGAGATCAGCGGCGCTTGGACGCCCTGCATGCGGGAACGATCGACGCGATCTTCGATGAAGGGCTTGTGCTCTGGTTTGATGAGGCGCTCGCGGCTGGCATGGAGCCGATCCCGCTCGAGGAATCCGTGCTGAAGAAACTGGAGGCAATCGGCTGGCGGCGGGTCGTAATCCCTGCAGGCCGTTATCCCCATCTTAAGTCCGACCACATGTGCTTGGATTACAGCGCCTGGCCGCTCTACACGAGAGCATCATTGCCGGATGAGGATGCCTATAAGGTCTGTGAAGCCATTCATGCGCGCGAAAAGGAAATCTACTGGGAAGACTCATACACTGGAATTGGCCAGTTAGGAGAAGAAACCGAGGCAACTCCGATGGACGTCCCTCTGCATCCCGGGGCAGCCAAGTGGTATCGAGAGCACGGATTCAAAGTCTGAATTTCTCCGTACTTTTCGACAAAGCTATCCACCTTTCGCGGCGCCTCTCTTGCTCGCCCACACGCCTATGGCGGCGAGAACAGCGCAGGCCATGGAAAATAAGAAAGCGGCAAAGTAGCTTTTGGTGGCATCGAAAATAAAGCCACCGATCCAGGCTCCGAATCCACCTCCAATTCCAACGCTCAGCGTGAAATAGCCGTAGATAGCGCCGAAACTCTTGCCGAGAAACAGATCGGCGGAAATAGCGGAAAGTACCAGGGCACGCGACCCCTGTCCCAGGCCATAAAATAGCGCATAGGCATAGAGAAGCCCCGGAGACGAATCATCATGCAGAACCAAAAGGGCCGTTATGCCGATCAACGATGTTGCCTGCACCCAGGCAAAGACGGTCTCGTTCTTCATGACGTCGGTGAGATATCCGAAGAGGAGACGGCCAAAGATACTGACGACGCCCATCAGCCCGAATATCGACGCCGCAAAGAGCTTCGGGTAGCCGACATCCACCGCGTGCGCGATCTGGTGCGTCAGCACGATCTGATTGCCGACGCTGGCAAGGATGCGCGAACCAAAGAGGAGCCAGAAAGTGGAGCTTCTTAGGGCCTGCTTGACCGTCCAATCTGTTGGATTTTCTGTCTGCGGCGGGGCAGGCGCTCCCGACATTTTTGACCCCGGAGTGAAAAGGAGCGGCACCGGAGGTATCACCAAAAGGGCGGCGACGACCGCGAACCCTACGTAAGCTAGAGACCATCCCCAGTTGCCAATCATAATCTGGGCAAGCGGGACCAGAAGCATGATCCCAAGTCCCCCTCCCATCCAGGCCAGACCCAGCGCTGTTCCCCGATACTGGGAGAATTCCCGTGACAGGATAGCGACATGGGGAACCATTCCGATCAGCGCAAGCCCTAAAGCCGTCACCACACCCATCCATAGATAAAGCTCCCAGATGGAAGACACGGTTGAGGTAAGCGCCAGGCCAAGCGCCAGCACGGACCCGCCCAAAATCAGGGTTCGACGCGGTCCCAGACGATCGATAAGAGAACCGGCGAAAGGAAATGAGATGCCTTCTGAGATAATCTGCAGAGAGATAGCGCTTGCCGTCGCTGCCCGGGACCAGCCGAAGGCCTCAATAAGGGCGACATAAAAAACTCCAAAGCTTCCGGAGATTCCTCGACTCACGGCGATATGGAGGAACGCCAGGGCAACCAAGCCGTATCGCTTAATCGTAGATGTGTTTAACTTCAGCAGCTATTTTCCTTTGAGTTCGAGGCGCTTTCGCAGAGCGCCCAGGTTCGCCGGCACCGGACGCAGCTCCTCATCGGAGATCTTTACGGCGTCCGGCTGCTTGAGACCGTGGCCGGTGATTGTGCAGACGACTAGATCACCAGGAGCGATGATTCCTTGCTCCTGCAACTTCTTTGCGGCAGCCACTGAAACAGCGCCGGCGGGCTCAGCGAAGATTCCTCCCAGGCGGGCAAGGAGCGATTGGGCCTCAAGGATCTCGTCGTCGGCGAGGGCAACGGCAGTGCCGTGAGAGGCTCGAATCGCTTCCAAGGCTCGCCCGCCCATGGACTTGGGATAGCCGACCTGGATGCTTTCGGCCACCGTATCCCTGGCAACAACCGGCTCGATATCAGAGAGACCCCTGTGCACAGCGGCCACGATAGGAGCGGCCGCTTCGCTTTGAGCGGCAATGAGCCTGGGTAAACGGTCGACCCAGCCCAGCGTTAAAAGCTCATTGTAGCCCTTCCACATGGCATAGATTCCGGTTCCGCCAGCCGTGGGATGGATGATCCAGTCCGGAACCCGTCCACTCAACTGGTCGAAAAGCTCATAGGCATAGGATTTTTTTCCCTCATTCCGATAGGGATTGGTCGAGAGGCAGTCGTACCATCCGAATTCCTTAAGCGCGGCTTTGTAAAGCCTGGCAGCTTCCTCAAAGTCTCCTTTCACCACCACGACGGTTGCGCCATAGGCGCCGGCCTGGACTATCTTGGAGGGGGATGTCCCCTCGGGCACCATTACGATGCTTTTAAGACCGGCGGCCGCCGCGTAGCCGGCGACCGAGGCGGCGGCGTTTCCAGTCGAAACAACAGCCGCTGTCTTGTAGCCGAGCTCTTTGGCCTTGGAGATGCCGACTGTGTTGCTCCGGTCCTTCAAGGAGCCGGTGGGGAGAACCGTATCGTTCTTGACATAAAGGCGGGAGATTCCCAGTCTTGCCGCAAGGCTGGAGGGCTGGAGCAGAGGCGTGTACCCTTCACCTAAAGAAACAATGGCCGAACGCTCCTCAACGGGGAAAAATTCAAACCAGCGCCAGACCGTCTGCTCGGTCCGCTGCCGAATCTCGGCAAGCTGGGGCTTCGATAGACGGCCGATCTCGACGACAGCCTCCAGAACAGCGGCGCAGGTCGGACACTGAAATGTAGTCTTGGAAGGGGACTCCCAACCACATTTCGGGCAGCGCAATTTTACCACGCGGCTTTTCCCATCACCCAACGATTCAGACTAATACAAACGAAATAAACAAAGTGACATTAAAAAGAATGAGATTCTTCGCTTGCGCTCAGAATGACACTCTTTTTGTC
>MGRY01000028.1:0-1722 GCA_001799045.1 Deltaproteobacteria bacterium RIFCSPLOWO2_02_56_12
CATAGACCTCCGCAGCGCCGGAAGGGTTCAAAAAATAGCGTGAGAAGATTAAAATACGCATTAGCCCTGTCCTTGTTGCTTCTCTCTGCGTGCGCCGGATGGATGCCCGATTTAATCGGGGATGACCCGAATGAAAGAATGGCGCGGCAGCAGTATGAAACGGACCAGAGAGAATGCCGTCGCAAAGAAGATTATCAGGCCTGCATGAAACAGAGAGGCTGGCGCATGGAATGATGGGACACGGTTCGACCAGCGCTTCAAGGTCGCCAGCCTGCGCGGGTGAACTGCTGGTCCGCCTCCAGGGCAAAACTGAAGCCATAGGCGCGAGCAATGGGAATGCGGAGTCAAACCATGGCAAGTCGGGCGCTCAAATTAAACCCGGTAAAATACGAGATGTTCCTCCACCGCCTTTGGGCAATCGGCGAAGAAGGGCGGACTTCGATTCAGAAGGTCACCTCCTCCCCTATCGTCTCCCAAGGCGGCGAATGCATGGCATCGTTTTATACCGCTGACGGAGTCATGGTCCTCGCCTGCTCCGGCCACCTGAGGTTCGCGGCCGCCACATCGGACGCCATCAAGAAACTCGTCGAATGGTTTGGCAAGAGGCCGGGTTTTTACGATGGCGATCAGATCTTCTTTAACGACCCCTACATCGCCGGCGCGCATACCTTCGACATGATGATCATCAAACCCGTCTTCCACAGGGAAAAGCGGATCGCCTGGGTCGCCTCGAGCATTCATACGGCGGACACCGGCGGCGTGCTGCGCGGTCTGGCGAGCGAAATCTATCACGAAGGAATCCGCATCCAGGGTTTGAAGGTCGTCGAGAAGGGCGAGTTTCGCGAAGACGTATTTCGCAGTCTGACCCAGCAGTGCCGCGATCCGGAATATGTCGGCATGGATGTAAAATCGCAGGTTGCCTCCAACAACATCCTGGCCAGGCGCTATATCGAGCTGGTGGAAAAGTTCGGGCCGGAGTTCGTCTCCGCGGCAGGAAGAAAAATCGTCGACGATGCGGAAAGGCTCGCCCGCGCGCGGCTCCGGGGCCTCCCTGACGGCCGCTGGCTCTCCCGGGTCTTCGGCGCCGCGTGGGACCGCAAGGATGGAGAGATGAAACCCTACCAAATCGTCTGCTCGATGACGAAAAGGGGCGAAGGGCTCTCCCTGGATTTCACTGGGAGCAGTCCCCAAATGTCCGACAGCACCAACTCGACCCTTGCCGGCACCACCGCTCAAATCGCCGTTGTTCTCACCGATTTTCTTTTTTGGGACGTACCGTGGAGCGACGGAAGATTGCGCCCGGTGGCGGTCAACGTGCCCGAAGGGACCATTTTGAACTGCAGATTCCCGGCGGCCTGCGGCGAGGCGCCAACGGTCGGCGTACAAGCGAAGATCGCCGTGAGCGACTGTATCGCCAGGATGCTCTATAGTGGCGGCCATAAAGACATCAACGCTCCCTGGCAGGCCGTCTGGTACGGAGGCGGGCCGGGATTCTTTTACGGCGGGCACAACCGGAGCGGACTCGTCGTTGCCCAGGGACTCTATGACGGGCATGGAGCCGGGCTAGGCGCGACGCCGACCCGCGACGGGGTCCATTGCGGCGGCAACATGAACATCCCATCCGGCGGAATCAGCGACGTGGAACGCATCGAGATGCAGTACCCGTTCATTTACTTCACGCGCAATCTTCACAGAGATGGAGGGGCCCCCGGCAAATACGCC
>MGRY01000028.1:1735-8272 GCA_001799045.1 Deltaproteobacteria bacterium RIFCSPLOWO2_02_56_12
GCTTCCGCATCTACATGATTTACAGCGCCCAGGATTGCAGCGTGAGCTACCGGCCTTACAGCCGGATGCCGGAAGGCGTGGGGCTGGCCGGCGGACAGCCCGCCGGGATTGGCGGCATTCGAGCGATCTTTGAAACCGCCGGCAGCTCGATCATGCCCCGTTTGAGAAGCGGTTCCTATCCGACTCAACCGGAGGAGATCGAAAGCGGGGAGTGGGGCAGCGTCAACCATCCTAAAGAAATGCACGGCAGAGTGCCGCTCCCGGAATTTTGCATCGTGGCGGATTTTGTCCCAGGCGGCAGCGGCTACGGAGACCCGCTGGATCGGGAACCCGATCGGGTCGCGCGGGATGTGTGAGTGGGAATCGTCTCGCCGCGCGTTGCCAACGAGGTCTACGGCGTTGTCTTGCGCCGGGAGAACTACCCGCCCGACAGAGAGGCAACAGCGAAGCGCCGCCGCGAGATTCGTGACCATCGGTTGCGTGAAGGAAAACCCCACGCGGGATCGACCTCAGGCCTGTCCGAGTCGATTCGCGGCCTTGCGGGCTGGAAAGAAACTCTCAGGTTCCATGAGGTTCTCGCCGTCATGCAGCACAAAGCCGTCCAGGTTATCGGGTGCGTCCGCTGCGGCCATCTCTTCTGCCAGGCGAAAGATAACTACAAGCGTTTTGCCCTTCGCCGCGCGCGCGATTTATTGGAATTGGCCCATCGCACCGTGCCATCGGGAGAAAGTTACATCGGCGGCTATTACGAGTATTACTGCCCGGGGTGCGCCACGCTCTTGCAGGTGGACACCTTTTGTTCCCTCTTGCCCGCCTCACACGAGCCGCTTAAAGATTTCGCACCGGTCTGACGAATCACAGGGTCGCCCGTTGGCCTTTTCAGGCGGGATCAGGCAAAAAAATTTTCTCTTGTAGTCGGATATAACTCGTGTAAACTGGGGCCGCAAAAAAATGCGCCGAGCGAATCCGTATGGTTCCATGTATCCAGGCTAGAGATATCAGCCTGACCTTCAAACCCAAGAATAGGGACCCGGTAACCGCCCTTAAGGAGCTGACGCTCGATGTGGCGAAGGGGGAGTTCGTCAGCCTGGTAGGCCCCTCCGGGTGCGGCAAAAGCACTTTTCTCAACGTGCTGTTGGGTCTGTTAAAACCCGATGGCGGAGAGATCCGGCTGAACGGCAAACAGATCACCGGGCCGGGGCAGGAAAGGGCGATGGTATTTCAGGAGTTTGGACTGCTCCCCTGGAGAACAGTCCTTGCCAACGTGGAGCTGGGATTGGAGCTCAAGGGAGTGCAGGCCTCGGTAAGGCGCGAGCGCGCAATGGAATTAATCAAGATGGCCGGGTTGGCGGGATTTGCCAGCCACTACCCTCAT
Source organism: Deltaproteobacteria bacterium RIFCSPLOWO2_02_56_12 (assembly GCA_001799045.1). Taxonomy (GTDB): domain Bacteria; phylum Desulfobacterota; class Binatia; order UBA9968; family UBA9968; genus UBA9968. The sequence continues at coordinate 3,111 of MGRY01000028.1, forward strand.
GAGCTATCCGGCGGGATGAAGCAGAGGGTTGGGCTTGCGCGGGCGCTCGTTACGGACCCTGAGGTCCTCCTTATGGATGAGCCTTTCGCTGCCCTGGATGCTCAGACCAGAGACCTGATGCAGTTGGAGCTGCTGCAGATCTGGGATCGGACCAAGAAGACCGTGGTTTTTGTGACGCACAGCATCGAGGAGGCAGCCTACTTATCCGACAGAGTTATCGTGATCAGCGCGCGGCCGGGAAGGGCCAAGGACGTTATGAAGATAGCCCTGCCCAGACCGCGGGACTACGAGATGAGGTTGTCCGCTGAGTTTAACGACATCAAGGCGAGGATATGGGCCAGCCTTAAGGAAGAGTTGGTCACGAAATAGGCAGGGGATGGGACTTAAAGAAAAATACCATGAGTATCATAGACCCATCCTGGGGATGGCCTCTGTAATTGGTTTGATCCTTCTCTGGGAGCTCACGCTCACCTACCTTATTCCCGTTGATCCTTTTTTCTTTACGAAACCCTCTCTGATAGGGACCGCTTTTAGAGAACAACTTTTCGGAGAGAGGCTATGGCGGGATTTGGCTATCAGCAGCAGGGCCTTTATCTGGGGCTTCAGCCTATCGGTCATAGTCGGCATACCTCTGGGCGCAGTGATGGGCTGGAGGCGCAGGGTCGAGTATACTCTGGATCCCTTACTCACCGCGCTCTATGCCAGCCCGTTGGTAGCCCTGGCGCCCCTGCTGATCATCTTTTTTGGCGTAGGCCTGCTCGGCAAGGCCGTCTTGGTTTTTCTGCTTGCGGTCTTCCCCTTTATCTTTAATACCTCTGCCGGAGTTAAGTCTGCGGATCCCCTGCTCATCAATGTCGTCAGATCCTTTGGCGGAAAAGAGCTGGACCTCTACTTAAAGGTCATTTTGCCCGGCACGTTTCCATATATCGTCGCCGGCACAAGGCTGGCGATCGGGCGCGGCCTGGTGGGAATTATCGTCGGAGAGTTCTACGCGGCCTCCGAGGGCATAGGGTTCGCCATCCAAAACTACGGCGACACCTACAGGTTGCCCGATATGTTTGTCGGGATCATCGTCTTATCCGCCATTGCGGTAGCACTGACAGAGCTTTTAAGAAAGGCGGAGCTTATGGTCGCGCCTTGGCGGGCGGGTGAAGAAATAAGATGACCGGATTGACAAGCTTTTACAGAGAGAAGGAGGCTTACCTGCTGGGGATAGGCTTTATCGTATTCCTCTTAGCGCTCTGGCAGTGCGTGCCGTTACTGATCACTCTCCCGCGAGGCTACGCCCTTTTCTTCACCACCCCCTCCCGCATCGCGGCGACCTTTTACCGCCTTCTCGTGGAAGGCCAAATCCAGGAGCACTTTTATGTAAGCGTGGCCGCGTTCCTTTCCGGCCTGGGTATCGCCATAGCGGTCGGACTGCCCTTTGGAATAGTCATGGGGAGATCAAGAACTCTGGACGCTTTGTCGGATCCTTATGTTACGGCACTCAATGCCACGCCGCGCCTGGTCTGGCTACCGCTCTTTATCCTGTGGTTCGGTATCGGGATCTGGTCGAAGGTAATGATTGTCTTCGTCGGCGCGGTATTTCCGCTCCTCATCAATACTTACGCGGGCGTGAAGAATGTCGATAGAGTCCTGGTCAATGTGGTGAGGTCCTTTGGCGCCAACGAGTGGCAGGTTATGAAGGTCGTCGTTCTGCCGAACTCGCTCCCTTACATCATCGTCGGTCTGCGCCTGGCGATAGGCAGGGCGATCCTCGGGGTTGTGGTCGGTGAGTTCTTTGGTTCCAGCAAAGGGCTGGGATTCATGATCGCCTCGGCCGCCAGTAACTACAAGGTGGATGTGGTCTTTGCGGGGGTGGCCATTTTTATGGGTCTCTCTCTTATCCTCACCCTCTCGGTAAAGAAATTGGAGAATAGCCTCGCCCGCTGGCGTCCCGAGGCAGCAAAGAACTTCTAGTTCTTACTTCGTCACCTTCCTCCCCATCTCTTTGAGCACCTCATTCAGGACGTCGCGGTTGACGAACTGCTCCAGGTCGGGCAGCGGCTTGCCCGCCGGCCAGCCCAGCTCGGGCGTCGTCCTGGACTCAAACAGGTCGCGGATCAGGTCCGGCGGCATCTCCGGGCTGTATTTATCATACACCTGGTTGTAGATGCTCTCGTTTACTTTAGGATCGTCTATCTCAAAATATTTTTTGATGACCTCCATCGTCCCCTTCTTGTTCGCCTTGATGTAGTCCTCGGCCTTGATGATGGCCCGGATGAAGCGCTTTACTGTGTCACGGTGCTCCTTGATGTAGTCCTTGTGCGTAAGGAAGGTGCCGCCCAGGCGCGGGATGTAGTCGCCGGTTCTAACCAGGATCTTCATCCCCTCGCTCTCGGCCCTGGCCGCGTGAGGAAAGGAGAGCACGCCGGCCTGAACGGAGCCCTGGATCATGGCCGCGATGCGGTCCGGCTCGCCGGTGAAGCTTATGATCTTATAGTCCTTTCCCGGCTGCATCTTGAAGAACTTTCCAAGAACGATCACGACCTCGCTGTAGTCCGCCGATCCCGGCCTCCCCAGACCCACGGTCTTGCCCTTGAGATCCTCTACCCGCTTGATCTCCGGCGTGGTCGTTATGGTCCACTGGGAGATGAGAGATTCCCCCACGAAAAACACGATAGGCGCCCCTTTGAGCATCGCCTCGGAGCCGCCGCCCGGAATCGGCACGAACTCGATTTCTTTTGCTATCGCAGCCCTCACTAGCACGCCTGCCGTCGCCGCGATGAAAGAGGCATCAAGGCCCTCGCCTTTGAAAAAGCCTTTGTCCACGGCCACATAAGAAGGTATGTGAAAGCCGCTTCCGCCCGTGGTCCTTCCAACTTTGATCTTAGTCTGCCCGGCTACGGGCGCGGTCTGGGCGATCATGGCCAGAGCCATAACCGCGGCACCTATCATGGCCTTTATTTTGACCGATGTTCTTGGGTCATGGATCGTACTCATAGACGATCTCCTTTCGTTTCGGTTCTAGGAAAGCAAAAGCCCCGTCAAGTCAGCCAGCTTCGAAGGCGATAGAAAGTACCTCCAATAGGGGTGAAAGGCAAGAAGAATTTGCGGCGATTGACAGCCTCCTCCGCCATGACCTAAGCTGATGCCGCAATCCTAACGCAGGGAGGTAAAGCCATGACGATATTGGTTACAGGAGCCGGACTTATAGGATGTCACTTTGCCAGACGCGCGGCCGACGGCGGCAGCAAGGTTGTTCTCTATGATTTGTCTCCTAACCGGGATTACATCCAGAAAATTGTCGGCAAAGACAAGGTCGAAATCGTTGCCGCAGATATGCGCGATTTACCGGCTTTGATCAATGCCCTTAAGGAATTCAAGATCGATACGCTGGTCCATACCGCAGGCCTGATCGGGAAGCGGGTGGCGGAAAACTCCTATACCGGCTCGACCAACAATATTGTCGGAACGATCAATGTCTTAGAGGCCGCGCGGCTCCACGGCATCAGGCGGGTTGTCTACGTCGGCACCTTCGGGGCCTACGACCGGTCGAAGATCAAAGAAGGTCCCATCCGCGAGGACCACCCCATCGGCGGTCACAATCTCTATACAACGACCAAGGTCTGCTCCGAGCATTTAGTCCATGCCTACGCCCATCTCTATAATCTCGATACGGTCATCATCCGCCCTGCCGGCGTATTCGGCCGCGGTCACTATGTGGGGGGTTCGACGGTCGGGATGATCATGCGCGATCTGGCTCTCAATGTAATGAAAGGAGATCCCATCACTCTGGACGGCAAGATCTATTTTGCCAACGAGGTTGTCTATGCCAAGGATGTCGCGCTGGCGCTCGATCTCGCCTGTAAAGTTAAAGAGCCCAAACAAAGGATCTATAACGCCGGCAGCGGTGTGGTCGCGGGCGCGGCTGACCTCGCCCGGATTGCGCAGGAACTCGCCCCCAAGCTTGAGATTAAAGTGGTTGGTGACGGAAGTGAGGATTCCTCGAAGCAGTTTCCCCTCGATCTCAGCCGTTCACAGGCCGAGCTCGGATATAGCCCCCAGTTCCCTCTCAAAAAGGCCCTGCAGGACTACATGGAAGAGCTGTGGGGAGAGAGATAAATTTTTTTTGGGCCCTACCTAATCCAAGCGGTCCTTGTAGCTGGTTCTCTCTCTCCGTGATCTCGTTGAAGCGAATTGCCGTCACTTTCGTCTAAAGAGTTAGCCGATAGGTAGGGCAGAAAGGAACATGGAAGTTGCCCCTGCTTAGGGGTAAAGGATCTGCCCAAGCATAGGTCGGACTGTGGTTCGAGTCTCCTCACCACCCTGAGTTTATCGAAGGGAGGACGGGAGCCCGATTCTCTATCAGATGGATTGGTTTGTCTGAGGAGGGGATCGGGCTTTTTGTTTGATGGGGATTTCCATCTGGTAGGGCTTTCAAGGACTGCCATGACCAAAGGGAGGTCACCATGGAGTATTCCAAACCCATTTCTTCTCCGCCCAGTGAGCCGAAACCCAGATTGCTCGACCACGTCCGCCAGGCTATCCGTACGCGACACCTGAGTTACAGTACAGAGCAAGCGTATACTGGCTGGATCAAGCGGTTCATCTTCTTCCATAATAAAAGGCACCCGGCTGAGATGGGCGAAGCGGAGATTGGCCGCTTCCTCTCCAGCCTGGCCACGGAGCGCCGCGTCAGCGCGTCCACTCAGAACCAGGCATTGAATGCGCTACTGTTTCTCTACCATGAGGTTTTAGAAAAGAAGATTGGCCTCGTTCAGGGAGTCGTTCGCGCCAAGCAACCAAGGCGCTTACCGGTCGTCCTCGCAAAAGAAGAAGTCGGGCGGCTTCTGGCCTGTCTAGAGGGTGCTCCGTGGTTAATGTCGATGCTTCTGTATGGTGCTGGACTGCGGCTCATGGAGTGTTGCCGCTTGAGAGTCAAAGATATCGACTTCAGTAAGAACCAGATCGTGGTCCGCGCCGGCAAGGGCAACAAGGATCGCTACACAATGCTCCCTGCTGCTGCGAAGGACCCGCTCCTGCGACACTTGCAGGCCGTGAAGCGCCAGCATGAGGAGGACTTGAGGCAGGGCTTGGGTCGCGTGAGCCTTCCCGATGCCTTGGAACGCAAGTATCCGAACGCAGGCAAGGAGTGGGGCTGGCAGTGGGTGTTCCCG
>MGRY01000029.1 GCA_001799045.1 Deltaproteobacteria bacterium RIFCSPLOWO2_02_56_12
GGAGCGGGGCTTTAATGTGCTTGCCGATTTCACCGAACTGCCGATTCCCTATCCGCAGCAGGTCCTGGCCGCCCGCGAGCGGGCTATCAAGAGCGATCCGGATCTGTTCGAGCGAATACTTAAAAGCATCGCCGCCGGCACCGCCTTTACCTGGGATCCTCGAAATAAAGAGCGGGTCAAGACAATTCTGGCGCGCTATCTTAGGCTTGAAAGCGTCGCGAAGGCCGAAGAGCACTATCAGTCCGCCTTGAAGGTCCTGCCGAAGAAGCCTTACGTCGAAATGGCGGGGATCTCGTCCATGATAGAGTTCATGGCGGAAGCGGACCCTTTGGTGAGCAAGGTGAAGCCGGAAGAGGTGATCGACCATACTATCCTCAAGAAGCTCGACGCCTCTGGATTTCTCGACCAGCTCTACAAAAAATGATCTCTGCTCATTGGAGGTATGCATGTTTTCTAGTAAACTTCATTTCTGGATCGGAACTTTCACGTTCATCCTTGCCGTTCATCTCACGGCGCTTTCGACTGAGGGGCAAGATTCCCGTCCGGTCATCAGAATAAGCATCCCGGGCTTGGGGAGCACATACACTATGCCTTTTCAGATCGCCCAGGAGCAAGGTTTCTATCTAGAGGAAGGAGTTGATGTCCGGATTCTGGGAGGTGTCAGAACAGCACCTAGCATTCAGATGTTGGTTGGCGGCAACGTGGAGGTGAGCCAGACCGTGGGCACGACCACTCTGGCGGCAATTCTACAGGGGGCACCCCTGAAGGTTGTTATGGTTTTCAACGACAAGCCCTCGTATTGGCTCTATTCAAAGAAAAGCATTCGAAGTTTTGCCGATCTTAAGGGCGCTAAGGTCGCTAGTATCACACCAGGCAGTACGGGTGACCGGCTTCTCAAAATTGTCCTCGAAAAGAATGGGGTGAACTGGAAAAAAGACCTGCAAATTATCTACATCGGCACCTCGGACGTGCTGATCAAATCGCTACTGTCTAGCTCGGTTGATGCTGCAGTTTTGAGTCTTCCAGGCAACCTCATAGCCAAGGACGCCGGGTTTCCAGAGCTTGCCTCTTTTGCGAGCGAGGTAGGCGCACTTACAGGCGGGGTGGCCACGAGCGAACCCTTTATTACCAAGAGAAGTGATGTGGCGGTACGGTTTCTCCGGGCCACATTGAAGGGACTGAAGTTTTTTAAGAACAACAGAGAGGGGTCCGCGAAAATCATGGTGAAATTTATGAACCTACCTTACAAGACGGCGTTAAGGACTTACGATGCGACTATTCCTTTTTTTGTTTGGGATGGCGTGATCTCGGAAGATTTCCAAGACAAGGTTCTCGATTTTCAGCTTAAGGCTATTGGGACAGACAAGAAGGTGTCCAGGGACAAGGTTTTTGATTTCTCGATTATGAAGTCTCTAGCAACAAACTGATAAGCAGAAATATTTTTTTGGGAGGAGCCCCGCGGACCGTGTGAACGTGAATAGTTCCTTCCTCAGTCCGTGGAATCCGGGTCAGCTCAGGGTGACCCCAATTCTTCCCCCAATTCCCCTCTGGCCTTTACATCCTAACTATCCTAAAATCTCGGGGTCAGAGAACTATTTTATTGACAAAACGGTGAGTCGTAGACGTCTAATTTCTACTGGCCTATCCTCGGGCTGCAGCGGGCGGTGGCTGCTGAAGCAGATTCTCTCGACAAAATAGGGTGAGGCTGTGGTATATCTACGACTCATAGGGTCTTGAATCAAAGACATACTTCTGGACACTACGATTAGGAGAACGACGTTCGTCCTACGGGAAGAAAGGGAGAAACCATGGTCATTCGACGTTTGACAGTTTGCTTCGGACTTATGCTGGCAATCTGTTGTTCTTCGGCATTGCTCGCCCAGGAAAAGAAGCTCGACAAGTTTCGAGTCGGCGGCGGCTCGGCGTCGGCGACACAAATGTCTCTTTGGCTCGCCAAAGAAGGGAATTATTACGAAAAGCATGGCTTCAACGTGGAGGTGATTAGCATTCCGGGAAGCTCGCTGGCGCTTCAGGCGATGTTGTCAGGAGAGCTGCCGATCATCCAGGCGGGCGGCACCGGCCCGATTCAGGTCAATCTCTCGGGCGCGGATACCGTCATCATTGCAACCGTCGCGAAGAAATTTACCTGGTGGATCTTCAGCCAGCCCAACATTAACCGCATGGAGGATTTAAGGGGCAAGGTGTTTGGCACGACGCGCTTTGGGACCCAGTCGGACCTCGCTTCTCGAATCGCGTTGCGCCGCTATGATATCGATCCGGAGCGCGACATAACGATGGTCCAGACGGGCGGGCCGGCTGAAACACTGGCGGCGATCGTGGCCGGAAAAATTCATGCGGCAGCTGTCAGTCCCCCTGCGACACTGCAAGCGAGGAAGCTCAAGCTGAAAGAGTTGTTGGACCTCTCAAAGCTCGATGTCGAGTATCACGTAAACGGCCTGGTCACGACGCGCAGATTTATCAAGTCGAATGAGGATGTCGTCAGGCGTTTCCTGAGGGCCTACATCGAAGGCGCGGTGCGCGGCCAGAAGGACAAGGCTTTTGCCATGAAGACCATGGGAAAATATTTCCGCACCGATGACCGTGAATTGCTCGAAGAGACCTACGAGCTCGTTATCAAGGGCTTCAACGTGCCTCCCTATCCGGCTGGAGTCGCGAGCTTGATCCAAGAGTTGGAGAAACAGTTTCCCAAGGCCAGGGGGGCAAAACCCGAGGACTTCACCGACAGCCGCCTGGTGCGAGAGTTGGATCAAAGCGGTTTTATCAAATCACTGCTCGCGGTCCGTTGAGAAAGACCGATGGGTGGGCCATCTCCGTCTCCCTCCAAACGCCGAATGTAAAGGCCCCAGGCCGAAGACGGCTAGCCTCTATTCTCCAGAATCCAGCGCGCGATATCGATGCGCCGGGCGAACCAGACGTCGGGGAAGGATCTCGCGTACTGCATCGCCTCATCGTAGAACTTACCCGTTGCGGGGAAGGCCATTTGGCAATGCATTGCCAAAGTTAGCAGTTTGGGTTCCTCTTGCGACTCCTCGTAGAGTACGTCAAATTCGTCCTTGAAGGCGTGAAGAAGATGCCGAGCCATTTTGCCGCTCCGGAACATGCCCGTATCGTTGAGCCCGCTGACGGAATTGCGGTAGGGAATCTCCAGGATAGTTTTCCCGTTAACTGGGACTAGATAAGGAACGTCGTCGTTCAGAGTATCCCCATGCCACAGAAAACCCTCCTCGGCGAGCAGCTCCACCGTGTGTTCCGTATGCCTCATCCCGGACGATAACCAGCCGTAAGGCCTCTCACCCAAAAGGTCGCGAAAGATCTTAATGCAGGCCTGGATTTCTTCCTTCTCCTCCTCCCGAGAAAGCAGCACTGTTTGAATGTCCTCTGCGTAATTGTGCCCGACCACCTCGTGGCCGTCGGCGTGGATCCGCTTTACCGCGTCTGGATATTTGATAGCAGCAAGGGCATTGATGTTGAACGAACCTTTGAGGTTGTACTTTTTCAGGACCCGAAGGATGCGCCATACCCCGGTCCGGCCACCATAGTCATTTTCGCTAGCAGTCTTGAAATCATACGGACACCTCGCGTCGTCTCTCGTAAGCGGTGCTGAACCTCCGACAACGCCGGTCCTCCGGTGTTTTGGGTCGAGACTCTCGGTCCAGGCTTCTAAATTGCCAACTAAACTCACCGCTAACCTCGCCCCGTGAGGCCAGCGGATTTTCAATTTTTCCGCGTTCGAAAAAACGTCGTAGAACGAATTGTGCTGGGGCAACATGGCACTTCCCTCCAATCAAATGAATCTGAGTACCGCTGTTTCTTAGATCAACCCCTTCCTTTTGTCAACCATGACGATTTTTGTAAGTTCGAATCTCAATTTTCTCATTTTTCCGAATCTGAACTGTCCAGGGGTAGAGCCCTTGCCCAAGCCGAGGATTTACCGTAACCTGCATACGCTCGTGCCTGTATCGTGAGGGTTGCTGGGGCAACGGAGAATACAAAGCTTGCCTAAAAGAGGTATTTCGATGTCTACGCGACAGAAAACTATCTTAGTAGTTCTTTTCACCGTCTTTTTTTGCCTGTCCACCATTGCGTCTTCGGCCGTAGCACAGGCGGTCAGAGCTGGCTATGCCGCCAAGACGATCTTTTTCCTCCCCTTCTTCGTGGCTCAGAAAATGCGTTACTACGATGCCGAAGGCCTTAAAGTGGAGCTCATTCACATGGGCTCTGCCGCCGTAAGCCTGCAAGCCTTGGTGGCCGGTCAGATCCATTTCAGCGGACAGAATCCGGATGGAATCATCATCTTCAACGAGAAAGGGGGGAATCTGAAGACCATTGGAGGGATAGTTAATGGCGTCGCGTATACCCTTGTGGGAGGAAAGGCCTACAAAAGAATCGAAGATATTAAAGGAGCTAGACTGGGAGTCGCGTCCCTAAAGGGAGGGGGAACCACTTTCCTACTCGAGTACCTGCGGACGAAGGGGCTCGTTTATCCACGCGACTATACCCTGGCTGTGATCTCGGGCGGAACACCGGCGCGATTGGCTGCGCTCGAGGCTGGTTCTATCGCGGCCGCGGTCCTGGGAATTCCCCACGGAGACATCGCCATCGATCGCGGATTCAATAACTTGGGGAACGTTGGAGAGGCGATCCCGGCATACCAATTCACTGCCATCACTGCCAACCCGGCGTGGGCGGAGAAGAATGGTGCCGCCGTAGTGAAATTCCTTAAAGCTCATATCCGCAGCATTCGCTGGATCTATGATAATCTGGAGGCGGCTGCGGAGTTTGCCACTAAAGAGGTCGGTGTGCCGGCGACGTACGCCCGGAGGGGTATAGACTATTTCATCAAGACCAAGCTCTATCCTAGAGACGGATCCATAACTATCGAGGGGATTAAGGTAAATCTCGAAGTGCTGGCGAAAGACGGACTCCTTAATCCACCGCTTCCGAGTCCGGAAAAGTATGTGGATCTAAGTTACTTAAAACAGGCACAGAAAGAACTGGGAATGTGAAGGAAATTACGGTCCCTACGGTCCTATCCTCGGGCTGCGGCGGTTACCGCTAGCTGCGAGATTGCGATTTATCCGCTTTTGTTTTTTTCCTGTATCGCCATCAGGATTTTTTCCGCGGTAAGAGGGAGATCCGAAATCCTCACCCCGACGGCGTCATAGACCGCATTGGCAACCGCGGCCGGCACGGGGATGATGGATGGCTCTCCAATCCCCTTGGCGCCGAACGGCCCATCCTCGGCCGCATGTTCCACCAGGTGCACCTCGACTCTCGGCGCATCGAGCGAGCTAAAGATCTTATAGTCCAGAAAAGTCGGGTTGATCATTCTCCCGTTTTGAAAAATGCACTCCTCAGTCAGCGCCTGGCCGAGCCCTTGTATCACCGCGCCCTGGACCTGACCCATGACCGATAAGGGATTGATCGCGGTCCCCACATCCTGAGCCGCGACATAGCGGAGAACCTTGACGGCGCCGGTTTCCGGATTTACTTCCACATCGGTTACGTGCGCGGAAATCGCCGGTTGGTTCGGGAAAATAGAGACCGATTGAATGCTCACGATCGGCCCGCGTTTATGCGTGAGGGAAAGCTGTCCGACCTGCCCCAGAGAGAGCCCCCTTTCCGGCGATCCTTTGACGTAGACCCTTTTCCCCTCGACCACCAGATCGCTGACCTCAGCCTCCAACTTGTCCGCCGCCACTTCCATAATCTGCTTTTTGACCTCTTCGGCAGCCCATTTTGTGGCGGAACCCATACTTCTCAATGCCTGGCTTCCGGCGCTGATCGTGGAATGGGGAGCGAAGTCGCTGTCCGCCGTCCGGACGTGGACATCATCGAGCTCGACCCCGAGCACCTCGGCGACAATCTGGCCCAAAGAGGTAACGGTCCCGCTCAGATCGATCACCCCGGTCATGACCGTCGCAGTCCCATCTTCGTTGAGCTTTACCCCCGCGCTCGACGCCATGCCGCCCACAAGCCAGTAACCCAAGGCTATCCCTCGGCCGCGATTCTTTTCCCGCCGTCTCTCCTTCCAGCCGGCCGCCTCAGCCGCCTTAAGCAGGGTCTCCTTGGCATGCACGCTCTTTAATGGGCCGCCACAGGCCGGAGTCGTGTCACCCTCCTCTATGGCATTCTTGAGACGCATCTCAACGGGGTCCAGATTCAACTCGCGGGCGATGATGTCGATTTGCGACTCGGAGGCAAAGGAGATCTGAGGTCCGGACGGCGCCCGGTAGGGTCCGCAGTTGGCGTGATTCGTGTAGGCGCAAAAAAGGTCGATTTTCACGTTGGGGATGCGATAGGGGCCGGAGGCGAGCATCTCCGCCCGCTGGCAAATTACCAGCCCATTCCCGCAGTAAGCGCCGGTGCCGAATACCAGTTCGACCTCCCTCGCCATGATGGTGCCGTCGAGCTTGACGCCCGTTTTGTAGCGCAGGTGGCAAGGGGTGCGGGGATTAGCGACCTGGAAGTCTTCCGCCCGACTCATGACGATTTGCACCGCCATCCCGCTCTTCCGTGCCAATGCCACGGCCGCCGGCTCGATCGTGGGGAGCATCTTACCCCCGAAACCGCCGCCGATTTCGGTCGGAATCACCCGGACCTTTATCAACGGCAGCTGAAAGATCTCGGCGATGGATGCCCTGATGAAAAACTGCGCTTGCGTCGGAACCCAGACCGTGGCTTTTCCGGATGCATCAACGCGGGCCAGGACGGCATGCGGCTCGATGTACGTCTGGTGCACCATGGGGGCGTAGAAGCTATGCTCAAAAATCCGCTCCGCTTCCTGAAAACCCCGATTGGTATCTCCTTGAACGGTCTGTTTGTGGTAGCAGATGTTACCCTTGCGCCCCTCAACCATGGAGAGGGCCTGGTATTGATCGTACTCCTCGTGGATTAGCGCCGCCCCCTCGCGCATGGCTTCAACACCGTCGGTAAAATGAGGCAACACTTCGTATTCGACCTTTATGAGTTTGATCGCCTCCTCGGCCGTCTCTTCGTCTATAGCCGCTACCGCGGCAATTTTGTCTCCCACCAGGCGGACCTTCTTATGGGCGAAGTACTCCTCATCCCTGACGAACCGTCCGTACTTAACCGGAGGCAAGTCCTGCGCGGTGACAACCGCCTTGACTCCAGGCAGACGCTCCGCCTTTCTGGCATCGATGCTTTTGATCCGGGCATGGGCGTGGGGGCTGCCGAGAATCTTCCCTATGAGGATGGGAGCGGCAAGACGCACGTCGGCGCCGAAGACCGACTCGCCGGTGACCTTCTCTAGAATCTCGACTCGGGGGAGTCCTTGACCTACGACTTTCATCGCTCTTTTGCCGCCGACAGAACCGCATCGACAATGGAGCCGTACCCGGTGCACCGGCAGAGGTTCCCGGCGATCGCCTTGAGCACCTGTTCGGCTGTTGGCGATGGGTTATGGTCCAAAAGATATTTTGCCGCCATAATCATTCCCGGGGTGCAGTAGCCGCACTGAGCGGCTCCCTTCTCGGCAAAGGCTTTCTGCAAAGGGTGGAGCCGATCATGACGACTGATCCCTTCGATCGTTTGAATCTTCTGACCATCCGCCTCCACTGTAAGAATCAGGCAAGAGTCCACCAATTTCCCATTCATAATGATGGAGCAGGCGCCGCATTCCCCTTCCCCGCACCCTTCCTTCGTCCCGGTAAGGTTAAGGTCCATTCGGAGGAAATCGAGCAGCGACTTTGACGGCGATACCTCCTTCTCGTAGCGTTCACCATTAACAGTCACTCGTATTCGCTTAGTACGACGGGCCATCTCAAGCCTCCCCTCCGGCTTCCCTCAGCGCCTCTTCAATAGCCCGTTTGGTCAAGACCCGGACCATCGCGCGCCGGTAGCTCGCGCTGGAGCGCACATCATCGATGGGCCTCACGCCGGCGGCAGCACAGTCGGCAGCTTCCTCAATCGTCTTTTCGTCGGGGTTCTTGCCCCGGAGAACGTCTTCAGCCGCCTGGACCCTCACCGGTGTAGGCGCCACAGCTCCCAGGACAATCCGAATGTCCTGGACGACCCCGCCTTTGGATGCCAGGGAGAGAAAGACTGCGCAGTTTACCAGGGCAATGTCCATAGCCGTGCGCGTGCAGCGCTGAAACGACCCGGCGGAGCGCTGGACCGGAGACGGAATAAATATTTCTTTAAGAATCTCGTTCGGCTGAAGGCAGCTCTTCCCCGGACCGAGGAAGAATTCTTCCAACGGCACTTCGCGTACGCGCTTGGCGCCGGCGATTCTGGCCCGGCCTCCAAGGGCAATGAGCGGAGACGCCGTGTCGGCTGCCGGAGAGGCATTGCACAAATTTCCTCCAAGGGTGGCCCTGTTCCGCGTCTGAATCGAGCCGACGGCAGCCGCCCCTTTGGCCAGGATCCCATAGCGCGTTTGAATCAGGTGAGAGGAGGCGATTTCATCCATCAGCGTAGCCGCCCCGATCTTGAGGCCGGCGCGGTTTGACTTGATTCCCCTTAGATCGCGGATTTTTTTGAGGTCAACGATTACGCCGGGCTGAACCAGCCCCCGCTCCAGGCGCAGGAGAAAATCGGTCCCGCCGGCCATAAGCGCCGCTTTCTTGCCGTATCGGCGCAGCAGCGAAACGGCCTCTTCGAGCCTTGGGGGAGCAAAGTAATCAATTCCCTTCATTGTCCAAACAATCTCCCGCTAAATAATGCCGGCCTGAATCTTTTACATATTTTTACCCTGTTTGCCAAGAGGCGATCGCGAATTCTTAAACGGCGTTGAATTTCGCTCCCTGAGAGATTAGGATCTTGTCGCCAAGCGGATTTAGCAGGAGGTGAGTCATGGCCTATCGAACTGTAGGTAAATCAGTGCCGCACGTCGAGGGGGTGGGTAAAGTAACCGGAACGACGCAGTACGTCGCCGACCTGGCGGTCCCCGGCGCCCTTTGGGGCAAGGTTCTACGCAGCCCTGTCCCGCATGCTCGCGTGGTCAAGGTAGACACGTCGAAGGCAAGAGAACTGGCGGGCGTGCATGCGGTCATCTCGGCGGCCGATCTTCCGCCCGTCTACGTCGGCTCGAGAATGAAGGACATGCCGGTGCTGGCCCGGGAGCGTGTGCGCTTCGTTGGGGAGCCGGTGGCGGCGGTGGCCGCCGAGAGTAACGAGATTGCCGAGCAGGCCTTGAATCTGATCGAGGTGGAGTACGAAGAGATCCCTGCCGTCTTTGATCCTGTTGAGGCCATACGAGCGGGAGCGCCGCTGGTGCATGAAGAGCGCTCGCGTTACAAAAATGGGCCGCCGGTGCCGGAGGATGTCCCCAATCTTCAATCCGTTTCGGTGCGAAAGAACGGCAATATAGAAGAGGGATTCCAACGGGCCTGGCGCATTTTCGAGCACACGTTCCGCACCCAGCTTACGCACCACGGCTACCTGGAATCGCACGCCTGCGTAGTCCGGATCGGTGAGGGCGGCAGAGTCGAGGTGTGGGCGACCAATAAGGCTCCCTATGCCCTGCGCGACAACCTGTCCGAGGATCTGGCCATTGCCAAGGAAAAGATCAAAGTCCACATCATGTCGGTGGGAGGGGATTTTGGCGGAAAGGCGTCGCTGATCGATGTGCCGATCGGTTATTTCCTGGCTGAGCGATCCGGACGGCCGGTTAAAATGGCGCTCGAATATTCCGAAGAGCTGATGGCCGGGGCGCACAGACACCCCGCGGTGATCACGCTGCGCACGGGTGTGGAGGAAGATGGAACGCTCTGTGCCGTCGAAGCCAAGATCATCTACAGCGGCGGCGCCTACGCGGCCTTTAAAATCAACCCTGAGGTGACCGTATTAGGCGGGCGTCGTCTGGCAAGCTATTATCGAGTCCCCGCTATTAAAGCCGAGACTTATTGCGTCTACACGAATCAGGTGCCCTGCACGCAGACCAGAACGCCGGGAAGCCCGCAGGTTGTCTTTGCCATGGAATCGCAGATGGATATCATTGCGCGAGAGCTTGGCCTGGACCGGGTAGCGATCCGGATGCGCAACCTCCTTAAACCGGGGGATGCCTCGCCGATGGGGGAGAGGTGGCAGCACATCTGCGTGCGCGAGACGCTGAAAAAAGCGCTCCAGGCGTCCGGTTGGAAGCGGTCGAAGCCCGGAAAGAATTGCGGCAGGGGATTGGCGCTTTATGAGCGCGGCACGCCCAGCGGCAGGGCGAGCGCGGCGATTACGGTCGAGGAGGACGGAGGGATCACGATCCTTACGGGAGTTCCGGATGTCGGCCCCGGATTCTATACCGTCATTCAGCAGATCGTGAGCGAGACGCTTGGTATCGGTCCGGAGAAGGTTGGGGTTCGATTCGAGGATACCGACAGCCTGCCTTACGATCCGGGAACCGGGGGAAGCAAGTCGACGAACACCTCGGGCCACGCGGCCTACAAGGCGGCGCGGGAGGTGCGCGAAATGCTCGTGGGAGTGGCGGCGCGCACACTGGGCTGCAAAGCCGAAGAGGTCCGTCAGGCAAACGGCCGCTTCACGGCCCCACGAAGCAAAGGCGTTTCTTTTGATCAAATCGCCCGCACCGCGGTTAGAGAAAACGGCGGGCCGATCTTCCATCTGACCATGTACGAGCCGAAGGAGGAGCCTCCGGTGACTTCGTTCGCGGCCCAGGTGGCGGAGGTGGAAGTGAATCCTGAGACGGGAGAGGTTAAGGTAAAAAAAATCACCACGGCGCACGATTCCGGGATCGTGCTGAACACAAATACTTTTCAGGGGCAGGTGGATGGCGGAGTTATCAACGGGATGGGTTTTACCCTGATGGAAGAGACTCCTATGGTGGACGGGCGCATCACGACGCTAAGCATGGGCGATTTCAAGATCCCCTGCATAAAGGATATTCCCAAATTGACGACTGTGCTGCTGCAGAGCCCGACAGGGCCTGTGCCTTACCAGGGGAAGTCTATAGCCGAGATGCCCAACGTGCCGGTCGCTGCCGCCATCGCCAATGCCGTTGCCGATGCCGTCGGCGTGCGTCTGTTCGAGCTCCCAATCACGGCGGAGAAGGTATACTGGGGATTGAAACAAAAAATTCCGACAAAATGAAAACAAATCTACATTACTGTTTTATATCCTTGATGGCGGCCTTCCTCTTGGCATCTTCTTGCGCGCTATGGGAGGACATTACCAAAGACTGGACTGGTGGTGAGGCCAGCTTTATTCCGACGCCGATGGAAGTGGTGGACAGGATGCTGGAGATTGCTCAGGTTACGTCGGCGGATATCATTTACGACTTGGGAAGTGGAGATGGTCGAATCGTTATCAGAGCGGCAGAAAAATATGGCGCGAGGGGGGTAGGGATTGAAATATCCCCGGAGCTCGTTGAGATCTCCCGAGAAGAGGCTAGAAAGCGCGGTGTAAGCCGTCTAGTGGAGTTTCGGTTAGGGGATGCCCTTAAGGCAGATGTCTCACCAGCAACCGTAGTCACTCTTTATTTGACTCCTGAAATGAATTCTAATTTGCGATCGACATTTGAGCAGCAATTGAGGCCGGGGACTCGTGTTGTTTCTCATGACCATAGAATGGACGGTTGGACACCTGCTAGTACCGAAACGATGCCCGGCACTTGGTACCACGACCACAGAATCTATTTGTGGAGACTGGGAGCCACGAAATAAGGGTCATTAGCGGCCAAAGTCGAAAGAAGAGGAATCATTGCTATGGCTATCAATGTTGCTAAATTAAAAAACACCACCACTCCGATGGGCATGCCGTTTCGGATCACCAAGCTGGGGCATGTGGTCGTGCAGGTTAGCGACCTTGAAAGATCCGTGAATTTTTATACTCGGATCCTCGGTTTTAAGCTCTCTGATGTTTATCCCGAAAAGATGATGCCGGGCGGGATGGTTTTCCTGCGCTGCAATACGGACCATCATTGCCTGGCGCTTGTCGGTTCGGCCCCTGGACAGGCCGTAAACAAAGAGTTGCATCATTTTGCTTTCGAGGTAGCCACCCTCGATGAGCTCGTTCGCGCGCGCGATCATCTGCGCGCCCATAAGGTGTCGATTGATTTCGAGGGCCGCCGCCGGGCGGGCTGCCAGATTGCCGTCGAATTTCGTGATCCCGACAACCATTGCGTTGAAATATATTGGGGCGTGGACCAGGTGGGCAGCGACGGCCGGGTGCGCCCTTCAAATGAATGGCATGGGGTTAAGTCTCTGGAAGAGGCTATCGCCAAACCGGTGCCCGGCCAGGACACCCGCCTGAACAGATGAAGTGCGAGAGGAGCGAATCATGGCAAAAAGAAAAGTTATTGAGATCCCGGGCTTGGCCCATCAGGCTCCTATACCCAACGGCGCGAGAGTCGGCAACATCATCTTCTCCTCCGCCATTTCCGGTCGAGATCCCGAGACGAACGAACTTCCCAAGGAGCCGGAGCGGCAGGCGAAAGCACTATTTAGGAACATCGGGGTCTTTATGGATCTAGCAGGGGGGAGTACAGAGGACATCGGCCATATGACAGTTTACCTGAAGGAAGAAAAGTATAGAGATGCCATCAACAAGGAGTGGGTCAAGATGTTCCCCGACGAACACAGTCGGCCGGCGCGCCATGCCATCAAGATAGAGTTGCGCGGTGAAGTTCTCTTCCAGATCGAACTGGTCGCAGTCCTTTAGCGCGCCAGTCTCTTCATTATAGCCCGACGGCGACGCCTATGAATCTAAATCAGCAACCGCAGGGATCGATTCCCCGCCCGATTGAGCCCCGGGGATTTTTTACCGGAGTAAAGATCAGGCCGATTATCATCGGCGCCGTCGTCGATTACGTGGCGACCTATGCGCTCATCACGCTCTACCTGATTGTTGTTTACATGAAAGAGCCCTTGGAAAAGGGTGGCGTTCCCGCAGAGGCCCTCCAGGAGGCATTAAAGGAGATGCTCTCCTCTCAGGAAGGGCTTCTCGACCTTCTTATCATCGGCGCTCTCTGCACCATTCTGGGCGGCTATCTCGCGGGCTGGCTTGCCAGGGCCGAAGAGATAAAGCACGGCGCGCTTGTGGGCGCGGTGTCGCTCATCATAGGGTTTCTGCAAACCGGCATGGCAGGGGAGGCGAGTCCGGTTCCTTATTGGCACGAGCTTCTAGGGTATCTCCTGGCGATCCCTGCCGGCGCCCTGGGGGGCTCCCTTGCCCAGGGGCGGGCAAAGCCTTCCATTCCGCGCAGTACCCAAGAGCGCCGCCTGTAATCGGACCGCTTGATGTGATGATTAAAAAGCTCTTGTATCCGATATTCTTGTTCTTGCTCCTCGGATCAACATTTACTTTTGCGCAAGACGCGCCTGATCCTTCTTTGCTTAAATCAGCAAGCCTGGCACAGGACCTTCAGTTCCCGTCTGAGCCTTCGAGTCTTTCGTTCTTCAGTACCGTACGCATGGGGCTCTACAAACCGGAAGGAAAAGGGCCATTTCCAGGCCTTGTATTGTTCCATCAATGCGGGGGGCTTGGGAGCAGTCAGCGGCCGAATCGATCTATGTTCGACTGGGTAAAGGAGGCGGTATCACGCGGCTATGCGGCGCTTCTCATCGACAGCTTCGGCCCGCGCGGCGTGGACACAGTATGTTATGGAGTAAAGGGCGGCGTGAATTTCGCGCGCGGCGTCAAGGATGCCATGCAGGCCGCCGAGCACATGAGAAAGTTTGAGTTCATAGACAAGAAGCGCATCGCGTTGGCCGGCTATTCCTGGGGCGCTATGGTTGGGGTTCTCGCAAGCAGCAAGCGCTGGGGAAGCACGCTCGCACAGGGGGAACGTTTCGATGCCATCGTCTCATTTTATCCAGGGTGTTTTACGATCAAGCCTCAATCCGGAAAGCCGTACGAAATCGTTGAGCGCGATATCGATCGTCCGCTTTTGGTTTTGATGGGTG
>MGRY01000030.1 GCA_001799045.1 Deltaproteobacteria bacterium RIFCSPLOWO2_02_56_12
CTCGCTCCGCTCGGAATCTCAGATTGCAGATCTCACATCTCAGATTTGAGATTTGAAATTTGCCATTTGAAATCCCAAAGGGCATGTCCGCAGCCTCACTCACGCCCCCCTCTGCCTTTCTCCAAAGTGGAGGCCCGCCTCTTGCGGGTCTGGCTTTCATCGATCAGGAAATCGCCGTCTCTTTTTTCGATCACGACGCCGTAAATTTCCTCGGCCTTTTCCTTGGACACGTAGCCGTTCCGGATATCGCCGACAATCTTAATGGGATCTCGCTCCAGCGGATTTCCCAAACCGCCGCCCCCCGGAGTCTCCAGACGGACCACATCGCCCGGGTGGAGCGTCAAGTCGGAGTAGCGCGAGGGTAAAGTTCTCTCTTTTTCCGTACCTGGATTCAGCGTGCATCTGCCGGTTTTTCCCGGATGCCCTCCCTCTATCCCCTTGGGGGCTACCGAGTGCTTGGTGGAGCGGAGCGAGAAGCGGGCGTCGTGGTCGAGGATCAGGTATTCTCTTACGAAACCCAGTCCGCCGCGGAATTTTCCCGCTCCGCCGGAATCGGGGATCAGCTCAAAGCGGCTGAGACGCGTGGAGAATTCCGATTCGATGATCTCGACGGGGGCAATCCTGGCATTGGATTGGTTGACGTTGGTGCCCGAGACGCCGTCTTTGCCGGTGCGTCCGCCGGAGCCGCCGCCAAAAATTTCATATTGCACATAACTCCGCCCGGTCTTGTTGCTGCGTCCGCCGATGATAATCGAGCGGCTGCTGCAGCCGTCGGCGACCTTCTTGTGCGGAATCAATTGGCTGAAGCCCTCAAAGAGCGCTTCCACCAAGGCATGGACCGTAGGGTTGTAGGTGTTCACCGGGGCGGGAAAATGGGGATTAACCACGCTTCCCTCATTGACCTTGATTTCGACGATCCGGGCCAAGCCATGGTTAATAGCCAGCGCGGGATCAACAAGAGCGGTGAGGCAGTAGCAGCAGGCGGCGCGCACCACCGTGGGGCGGATATTGGCCGGTCCCTTGGTCTGGCCGGCGCAGCCGGTAAAGTCGAAAAGCAGCCGGTCGCCCTTTTTCTCGATCGTCGCATGGATGCGCACGGGATTATCGAGATCAATGCCGTCGCTGTCGACAAATCTCTCCCCGCTGGCCGTTCCGTCCGGCCAGGAAGCGATCTCGCTGCGGACCTTGGCCTCCGTAAGATCAAAGAGGCGCGGGTAAGAGTCGAGAACCGTTTCCATGCCATACCGCTCCATCATCTCCTGGAAGCGCTTTTCGCCCAAGCGGTCGGCTCCTACCTGCCCGCGCATGTCTCCGACCACCAGTTCCGGCGTGCGGCTGTTGGCGCCGATAATTGCCTCGATGTCCTGGTTGGGCTGGAAGCGGCGGACGTACTTTATCGGCGGCAAATGGAGGCCTTCCTGAAAGATCTCGCGCGCCTGGCTCCAGCAGCTACCAGGCACCGGGCCGCCGATGTCGCTTTTGTGGGCCATGTTGGCGGCGAAGCCGACCCACCCTTCGATAGACTCAGGGCGGTGAGCATGGTCGAACCGGTCCCCTCGGTAAAAGATCGGCGTCAGCACCGCCATGTCCGGGGCATGAGGACTCCCGCCCAGGTAAGGGTGATTGGTGATGAAGGCATCTCCTTCGTGAATTTCAGAGGGCGGATAGACCTGGAGCAGCCCCTGGGCGCAGGCGGGAAAGGCGCCCATGTGCAGCGGCAGCACGACGTGCTGGGCGACGACCTCTCCCTTGCAGTTTAAGATGGCGCAGCTGGCGTCCTGGGATTCGCGGATGATGGTGGAGAAGCCGGTGCGGAACAGCGAGTTCTGCATCTCCTGGACGATGCCGGCCAGACGCGCCTGAATAACTTGAAGGGTTATGGGGTCAACAGTACTCATCAAAGTTTTTAGTTGTTAATTTTGAGTTTTTAGTTGCTCCGCTTCTCCCAACTCAAAACTAAAAACTCATAACTCAAAACTCTATTTTTTAGCGCAAACCATCAAATTCCGATAGCTATCGACCGTCGCTTCCTGTTCGGGATGGATCACGGTTGTGGTATCCATCTGTTCGATCACTGCCGGACCGGCTATTTTGTGCGCCGGCTCCAGCGCATCTCTGCTGTAGATCCGGCAATTCAAAGTCCCATGCTCCCTGCCAAAAAAGATTTTCCGCTCACCGATCCTGGCGGCTGCTAGTTTTTTACCCGTCGGCTTTACGGGCGAGAATTTTGCCTGGGGCACCAGGCCGACGGATATCAGGCGCAGGCTAACCAGCTCCACGGGCTCGGATTCCGCCTTGTGGCCGTGGGCCTGCTCATGCTGGCTGTCGAATCGTTGCCGCATGAGATCGATATCGGCCGCCTTTAAAGGAGGCATAGGTGAAGGGACGGTCAATTCATACCCTTGCCCGGCATAACGCAAATCGAGAAAGGGCTGTAGCTCCATTTCGTTGTCCTGGAACCCCTCGGAGCGCAGCTCCGCCCTGGCCTGTTCGATGAGTTGCGAAAAGAGGTGATTCGCCTCGCCCAGATCCAGCTCTTTTAGCGGCGCCAGCTTTGAGCGCACGTAGTCGTGCTTGACATCGGACATCAAGAGTCCCAGCGCCGATGTAACGCCGGGAGCGAATGGGATAAGGAGCGATGGGATGCCAAGGTCCAGGGCGATTCTGCCCGCATGCATCGGTCCGCCGCCGCCGAAGGCGACCAGGGTAAAATCGCGGATATCATAGCCGCGCTGGGACGAGACGGCCTTGATGGCCTCCTCCATCTTGACGTTGATGATTTTCAAAATTCCATCAGCGGCCTCCAGCAGGCCCAGGCCCAAGGGGCGCGCGATTTTTTCTTCCAGCAGCGTCTCGGCCTTGCCCTTGTCGAGCTTCATGCGTCCGCCGAGAAAATGGTCCGGGTTTAATACCCCCAGGACCAGGTTCGCGTCCGTGATCGTTACCTCTTTTCCTCCATAGCCGTAACAGATAGGGCCAGGGTCGGCCCCGGCGCTGTCCGGCCCTACCTGGAGACCGCCCACGGCATCGATCCGCGCGATCGTGCCGCCGCCGGCGCTTACCGTGTGGATATCGAGCATGGGCAGGCTGATGGGGCGTTGGTTGATTCTCCCCTGGGTGGTGATGACCGGGTTGCCTTCATGGATCAGCGCGACGTCGCAGCTTGTTCCTCCCATGTCAAAAGTGATGATGTTTTTTATCCCCGCCATCTGGCTGATGCCCAGGGAGGCGATGACCCCTCCGGCCGGTCCGGAGAGGACCGTGGCCACGGGTTTCTTGCCGGCCCCCTGGAAGGTAGAAACGCCGCCGTTCGACTGCATGATGTAAAGCTTGGGAGTCGTGACCCCCATCTCCCTCAGCCTCCCCTCGAGCCGGCCAAGGTAGCGGCTCAGCACGGGCGCGATGTAGGCGTTAATCACCGTGGTGCTCATGCGGTAGAATTCACGGATCTGCGGCAGGATCTCGCAGGAAAGCGAGAGGCTCGCCTCGGGAAACTCCTTCTCCATGATCTCTTTGATCTTGAGTTCGTGTTTTTGGTTGAGGAAGGAGAATAGAAAGCAGACGGCGACAGATTCGACTTTTTTCTGTTTAAGGCTTCGGATCGCCTGGAGCGAGGACTCAATGTCGATGGGTTTCAGCACCTCGCCGCGAAAGTCGACCCGCTCGGGGATCTCCTCGGTGTAATAGGACGGCGCAAGGAGCTTCGGTTTTTCAAAGAAGAGATCGTAGGTTGCCGGTCCGTAGCCGCGGGTCTGCTCCATGACCTCGTAGATGCCGCGGAATCCCGATGTGACCAGGAGACCGGTCTTGGCCCCTTTTCCCTCGAGCAGCGTGTTGGTCCCTACCGTCGTGCCGTGGCAGAAGAAAGAGATCTCTTTTGCCGGGACTCCCTGATCGAGAAGCTCCTGGACCCCGTTGAGGACCGCCTGAAAAGGTTCCTTGGGCGTCGAGGAGACCTTGGTGATGCTGATCTTGCCCGTTTCTTCGTTGAAAAATACGAAATCCGAGAAGGTTCCACCGGTGTCGACAGTGACGCGGTACTTAGCCATCGTGTTTGGCTGTAGCATTATTTCTTTCAGGGTTCAATGATGGAGCTTTCTCCAGGATAGGCTCAGGAGTAATAGCGGAGTGGTCGGAATTGCAGTGTCTCCCCGCAGCTCACTGAGAACTTGGGCTAGTGGTCGCAGTGGTGGTACAATTAATAATTGCTCTCTTTAAATCCGCTGAGGTCTCCCTATTATGAAACAGAAAATCGACCCGAGACTTTTCGAAGATCCCGATTTAGTGTGGCAACGATTGTTCCAGGATTTCAAAGCCAATCCACGGACGAAAACCAAATTTGGCGAAGAGCTCTGGATCGTCTCATTATTTTTCTGTTTTTATAATCGAGAGTTTGCGCGATCGATCTTTGTCTGCAACAAGCATTTAGATGAATTGGATAAGGACGGCGTAGATGTGGCAGTAAAGGACGCGACCGGGGCCTTGTTGGGGATCCAAGCAAAACAGTTTCCAACATCAAGCGTGATAGAAAATAGAAGAAAGTATCAGGGTACAGCAACTATTCACATAGATAAAGATCATACGGAGGAGTACCTGCGACGCAACACTGACGAAATAGCGAAAATGGCCGTGTCATACCTGGAGGAAAAGCTAAGAAATGATTATGATTTCGTTGTGATTTACCTAAATACAGTGTTCGAGGAGTCCGGTTGGTTAAAAGACGTTGTGCAAGAGACAGGGCTAGAAACATCGGAAATCAGAACTAAGGAAGTGTGGGCCTTTAAAAATGAAAAAATTACCGTCCCTCCTCCAGATCTTGATAAGATTGCGCACTCACACCGTTATAGGTTTTTTCGGCTTTTCCCTAAGTTCGAAAATTATAACTACGAGTTTCGAGAATCTCCAAATAACCAATGAAAAATTGCAGTGTCAGGTTTGCGTTAGTTGATGTTGCGTAAGATAGTGTCAGACTTGCCTAAGTTGAGTAACATGTGTTAAGGGCAGCCTATGCCTCGTCATCCTCGTATCCACGCTTCAGGGTTGCTCTTCCATGTAATGGCGCGGGGGAATAACGGCCAAAAGGTCTTTCTCGGCCCAGCCGATTATGAAGCGTTTTTGAACTGCCTCCGTAATGTCCGCAATCGTTATCCCCACTATGTTTATGCTTATGTTCTCATGCCAAACCATTTCCATTTGTTGATGGAAGTCAGCGATGCGCCAACCGCTCGCATCATGCAGTCGCTATTGACTGGTTATGTTCGTGGCTTTAACCGCACGCATGGACACAAGGGACATTTATTTCAGGGCCGCTATAAAGCGATCGTATGTGAGCGGGATAGTTATCTGTTGGAACTGGTTCGCTATATCCACTTAAATCCGGTTAGGGCCGGACTCGTCAGGCGGCCTGGAGAATGGAAATGGAGTGGTCATGGGGAGTATTTAGGGAACCAGAGGAGAGGGCTGATTCATCCTGGCCCAGTGATGGCGGAGTTAATGACCCCGGCTCGCTACGAGGCATTTGTTCGGGATGGTATAAGACAAGGGTATCGGTCGGAATGGCACCCGGGAGATCACAAGCCGTTTCTAGGGGGTGAGGGATTCTTAGACGGGCTAGTAAAGGAAAAGAAGGAAACGTCTTCACATCGCCCTGTAGCGATGGAGGCGCTCTGTAAGCAGGTGGCGAAGGCGGCAGGCTTTACCATCGAAGCGTTGCGCGGACACGGGCGTAGCGCGCTCTTGGTAGCAGCAAGGCATCGGTTTATCCGGCAAGCTGTTTTGGAAGAAGGGTACGGGGCGACGAAGGTAGCTCAATTTTTGAGATGCCATGCATCGAATGTAAGCCGGGTTCTACAGGAGGCAGCGAGTGACACTTAGGCAAGTTACGCAAGTCTGACACCAATCCCAAAATCCTTGGAGGTGTACAATGTCTAGCGTCCGGGTCTTTAGGTATATTAAGCCGCTGGATGCTTTCCTCGTGACTAACAAGTATGGATCCTTGGCGGGACGGCTTGGCTTGGCCGAGTGGCATCCGGCGGTGTGGATCGGGCGGCTGTTCACGCTTGACAACGACTACGGCGAGCATTGGTTTGATAACTGGGAAGAGCGCGAAGCACATAGCACCCAAGCTGCTCAGATGGGAATCGATGTTGGCGACCTGCTAATCATTGTGCCGGAAAGGCTCGCCGGCGGTGACGATGGCCCTTGCCATCCGCCGGAACTGCGCAAGCGGTTCTGGACGGATGTATTGAAGTCGCTAGAGCTGAGCTACGAGACGCTTTTTGAGGAAGCCCGCCTACAGAATGCTAAAGCTAAAGAGGTAGCCTCCGAGGGATACATTAAGGACCTCGAAGAACGCATTCGACAAATTCAAGCAACGCTTGAAACAACATAAACATGATGCTTGAGGCGGTTGTTGCGGTGATAACGAACGGTGACAAGGTGCTCCTGATCCAAAGGGCGCCGAGCGTGCGGGGCGGGGGGTATTGGGCGCCGGTAAGCGGGGAGGTCGAGCCCGGAGAGAGCCAGCAGGCGGCGGTAGCTCGCGAGGCGAAGGAAGAGGTTGGGCTGACGGTGCGGCCTGTTAGGAAGGTGTGGGAGAACATCTCATCGCGTGGAACTTTCAGACTGCACTGGTGGCTCGCTGAATACGTTGCCGGCGAATTGATGCTTAACAAGAGGGAGGTAAGCGAGGCCCGCTGGCTCACGGCCGACGAGATCTGCGGATTAGATAGCACCTTCGAGGGAGACCGCAAGTTCTACCAGAAAGTGCTGCCATCGTTGGCGAGCGAAAAATGACAAGTGTCGGAGGGAGACTTATGAAGGTGACGGTCCGATGGTTGGCCGTAGCAGGGTTTTCCTTTGTTACTTTGGCTCACGCCCAGGAGATCGTCACGCTGTCTACGCGGTCCGGCGTTACACAATCCTATTTTCTCGCCGGCGTGCCGAAGAAGCCGCAGGCCATCGCGGTGTTGTTTCCGGGGTCGGGTGGTCTCATCCGCCTGCGGACAGAAAACGAGCAGATCAAATTCGGCATGGGTAACTTTTTAGTCAGGAGCCGCAGCGAGTTCACTAAGCGGGGCGTAGTCGCTGCCCTAATCGATGCGCCGTTGGACCAGCAAAGCGGATGGGGTATGACGGACGAATTTCGCTTCAGCGAGCAGCACTCGACCGACATCTCCGCCGTCGTGGCGGATCTCAACAGACGTTTTCCGGGCTTGCCGCTGTTTCTCGTCGGCACGAGTCGCGGGTCGATCTCCGCGGCGGTGTTGGCTGCAAGATTCGGCCAGCCGCTCGCGGGCAGCGTTCTCACGTCAAGCATGTTTCGCCAGACCGGCCGTAACTCCAGAGAGCCCGGCCCCGGGTTGAGCCGTTTCGACTTCACGACCATCAAAATCCCTTTGCTGTTCGTGCATCACGTCTCGGATCAATGCGAGACTACCCCTTACGGCGACGCGCAGCGGATCTCGGACAAGCACCCGCTGATATCGGTCCTGGGGCGGCCTGCCAGCGAAATCGGACCCCTGCGAGGCGTTCAGCCAGCATGGTTATTACGGCAAGGAGTCCGAGACCGTTGAAGAGATCGTGAACTGGATGCTCAAGAAGCCCTTCCGCAGCATCATCGAGTAAACACCGGCGCTCGGAAACTGGCATCGGAGCGGGTTGTTCCAGGGAATTCAAGGGACAGTATACAGCAATTGACAGGTGATATGAGACAGAGGCAAAGGGGAGAAATGGGGATAAGTCCCATTATCCCACGCAGGTCCAACACTGTATGAATAAAGACGATGCTTGAGGCGGTTGTTGCGGTGATAACGAAGGGTGACAAGGTGTTCCTTATCGAGAGAGCGCCGAGTGTGCGGGGCGGGGGGTATTGGGCGCCGGTTAGCGGGTTGAGAACTACTGGGCATTAGAGTATCTTTCTTTTATGGGCACTACTGTGGAACAGTTGGCCAAGCAGGCCATGACCTTGTCTACTGAATCGCGGGCCCGGCTGGCGGATCTCCTTGTTGAGAGTCTCGACTCGGAGGAACTTGGGCGAATCGATCAAATGTGGATTACGGAGGCCAAGCGCAGGCGGGATGAAGTGCGTGCGGGGCGCGTGGAAACGATTCCCGGCGAAAAGGCGCTTCGCAAGGTC
>MGRY01000031.1:0-297 GCA_001799045.1 Deltaproteobacteria bacterium RIFCSPLOWO2_02_56_12
GACAGTACCGTTACTGCCGGGATCGTGAGCGCGAAGGGCAGACATATCGGCGCGGGGCCTTATGACAATTTTATTCAAACC
This sequence comes from Deltaproteobacteria bacterium RIFCSPLOWO2_02_56_12, assembly GCA_001799045.1. Classification (GTDB taxonomy): domain Bacteria; phylum Desulfobacterota; class Binatia; order UBA9968; family UBA9968; genus UBA9968. The sequence continues at coordinate 82 of MGRY01000031.1, forward strand.
GACGCCTCCATCAATCCGGGCAACTCCGGCGGACCTCTGATCAATCTGCGCGGGGAAGTGGTGGGGATCAACACTGCGATTTTTAGCCGGACAGGGGGCAATATCGGGATTGGATTTGCCATCCCGATTAATTTGGTCAAGGAATTGCTGCCGCAACTCAAAGGGAAAGGAAAGGTGACCAGGGGTTACCTCGGGGTTCTAATTCAGAAGGTTACT
>MGRY01000031.1:304-371 GCA_001799045.1 Deltaproteobacteria bacterium RIFCSPLOWO2_02_56_12
TAGCGGAGTCCCTCGGATTGGAAAAGGCGCGCGGGGCCTTGGTTGCCAATGTTTCAAAAGATGGGCC
>MGRY01000031.1:403-3400 GCA_001799045.1 Deltaproteobacteria bacterium RIFCSPLOWO2_02_56_12
TCTGCCGATTATTGTCGCTCGGACGCCGGTGGATAAGAAGGCCCGGTTAAAGGTCTTGCGGGATAAAAAAGAAGTGACCCTGACGGTAACGGTCGGCGAGTTGAAGGACGAAGAAGTGGTGGCTTCTACCAAGGAGAAGGGGGAGCTGGGCCTGACGGTACGGAGGGTGACGCCTCAGATGGCGGAGAGTTTAGGCTTGGATCGTGCGGAAGGGGTAGTGGTCGCGGCAGTGGAGCCGGGGAGTCCTGGAGACGAAGCGGGGCTGCGGCGTGGGGATGTCATCCTGGAGATGGATCGTAAGCCGATTCGCACTCTCGCAGACTACCGAAAGGCTATTGGGGAGACCAAAAAAGGTAAAGGGATCCTCTTTTTGGTACGGCGTGGAGAGAACACGCTCTTCCTTGCGTTGAAACCGCCGCGGTAGTAATTTGGCAAGGTGTTTCTAGCTTAATCAGAGGGCCGGATTGTTTCCATTCGGCCCTCTTTTTGTTGTTTTCGGATAAGATTGTGGTCCTATGGTAACTTGGACCCGGGAGTTTTTGGCTTGAGAAAGTCCCGCCTTCGGGCTCTTAAGATCTTTTTTTCCATTCTAGTTTTCTTCGCCGTCGGCGGCATCCTCTTAGGCGTTTGGTATGTTAAACGGCTCGAGGGGGTAGTCACGGCAAAATTTGAAGGGCGAAAGTGGCAGTTCCCGTCCAAGATTTACTCGGACACTTATTTGCTCTACCCCGGAATGAACCTTCGCGGCGATGAGCTATTGGAAAAGCTCCGTCGCTTGGGCTACAGAGAGAGCCGCGATACCCCGAAAGCAAAAGGGGAGTACCGCTTCCTGCACAGGGACGGTCTGCTGGAAATTTATCTCCACGACTTTATCTATCCCCTGGAAACCTTCAAGGAAATGCCCGTCCGCATCTCCCTCCGGGGCGCTACGGTCACTAAGATGGAGAATGTGGATAATGGCGAGGAGTTGTTTTCGCTGGAGTTGGAACCCGAATTGGTGACAGGCCTTTTCGACCGCATCTGGGAAGAGAGAAGACTCGTGAATTTGGCCGAGGTCCCCCCTCCACTGGTCCGGGCGATTTTGGCTATCGAGGATGAGAGGTTTTATAGCCACCGGGGGATTGACCCTGTTGCTATCCTGCGCGCTTCTTGGGCGAATCTGCGCAGCGGCGGAATCGTCCAAGGGGGAAGCACCCTGACGCAGCAGTTGATGAAAAACTTTTTTCTCGGCGACGAGCGGACTCTCCAGCGCAAAATCAAAGAAGTCCTGATGGCCCTGGTCGCGGAGCGGAAGTATTCCAAGGAGGAAATTCTCCAGAACTACCTGAACGAGATCTACCTGGGACAAAAAGGGGCGCAGGGGATTTTCGGGATATGGGAGGCCGCACAGTTCTATTTTTCCAAGGAGCTTCGGGATCTCACGATAGGAGAGATGGCCGTCCTTGCCGGCCTCATTAAGGCCCCCAACCGCTATTCGCCTTATCGTAGCGTCGAGGCTGCCACCAAACGGAGAAACATCGTACTGGCTAAGATGCTGGAAGAGAAACTCATCGCGCGTAGCCAATACGAATCAGCTCTGCGGGAGATTATCCCGCAGCGCGAACTCGTCAAGGTGGCCAATGACGCACCCTTCTATGTGGACTTCCTGAAGCGGGAGCTGGCGGAGATCTATTCCCATGAAGTGCTCACGGAAGAGGGGTTTAGGATCTACACCAGTCTGGATCTTCAGCTTCAGAGGATCGCGGAGAAAGCCCTGGTGGACGGTTTGAAGCGGCTGGAGGAGACCTATCCTTACCTGCGCAAGAGGGGCGAGGAGGATCATCTCGAAGCGGCCATCGTGGTAATCAAACCTCAGACTGGAGAAATCAAGGCCATGGTGGGAGGGAGAGATTACCAGAAATCTCAATTCAATCGGGTCTTTCAGGCCCGGCGCCAGCCTGGATCGACCTTCAAGCCTTTCACCTATCTGGCCGCGCTCATGTACGGCTCGGAAGAGGGAGGGAAAAAATTTAGCCCGGTGACGCTGGTCGACGACTCTCCCTTTACCTGGAGCTATGAGGGTCAGGAGTGGACGCCGCGCAATTACAAGGAGGAATACTTCGGCACGGTGACTTTCCGGGCGGCGCTGGAGAAATCCCTCAACTCAGCGACGGTTCGCATCGCCAAGGATGTGGGGATCAACAAGGTCCGAGAGATGGCCTATCGACTCGGTATTAATAGCTCACTTCCGGCCCTGCCCTCGATGGTCCTGGGCGGAATAGAAGTTACCCCGCTGGAGTTAGGGGGGGCCTTTTCCACACTGGCCAACAGCGGGGTGCGCACGCAGCCGTTGGCGGTAAAGCAGGTCGTAGATCAGGGGGGACGGGTTTTGGAGAAAAGAGACATTCAGGTGGAAAAGGTGATTACCCCTCAGCTAGCCTTCATGGTGAATCACTTGATGAAGGGAGTCATGGATCGCGGTACGGGGCATGGGGCGAGGCTTCAGGGCTTCGATCGACCTGCGGCAGGAAAGACCGGCACCACCAACGATCTCAAAGATGCCTGGTTTGTGGGGTACACACCTGAACTTCTGGCCGTTGTCTGGGTGGGATTTGATAATCAGAGCAAGCTCGGCTTGTCGGGCGCCCAGGCTGCGCTTCCGATCTGGACAGAATTTATGAAGCGAGCCACGGCCGGGACGCCGGTTAATGATTTTATTCCTCCCCCCGGTATCAAGATAATCGATATTGATCCCGCAAGCGGATACCGCGCGACTCCCAGATGTCCCCAGGTCATACGGGAGGCCTTCATCGAGGGAGAAGAACCGAGCGGCTCCTGCCCGCTCCATCCCGCTCCGTTGGCTCAGATTTTAACGGCGCCAAGAACCTCTATCTCTTGGCTTTTGTCCCCTTTCTTGGGAAAATAGCTAAATGGGGCAGGATTGGGTTACGGCAGTTCCCTACCGGGAGATAGGCGAACATAGATTCGCTAAGTCTCTGCTTGTTCTCTTCATGCTTG
>MGRY01000031.1:3463-6777 GCA_001799045.1 Deltaproteobacteria bacterium RIFCSPLOWO2_02_56_12
CGTCTAGCCCTTCTCCGCCCCAGATCTCTTCGCTCCCTAAGACTCCGGAGCCGGAGAAAAAACCCTTAGTGGAGCAGGGCAAGATTAAAGAAGAGGATCTCAAGGAAAAGCGTTCTGTGCCGCAGGCGAAGACCAGGGATCGGCCGGTGCGATCTCCTTCCAGCAAGGAAGCCCATCCCCCGATAGCCGATGACAGCTCTTTGATCGCAAAGATTACTCCGAGGACTCCACCTCAACGTGCCGCTTCTCTGCGCCTCACCGAAGAGGGGAGAAAGCTCATTGAGGCCGGGGACTACGCCAAGGCATTGGGTCGTTTGGAAAAGACCATCTCAATCGATTCCACGAATCCTTACGGCTATTATTATCTGGCGCAGGCCCACTTTCATTTGGGTCGCTATCAGGAGTCTCTCAATTTTCTCGACGTTGCGGAGTCTCTTCTCAGCAACGAGCCCTATTGGTTGGCTGAGGTCTTTGCTATTAAAGGAGAGAACTTCCGCGCCTTAGGCTTTTCCCAAAAGGCTGATTCCAGTTACTCTCAGGCGTTACGGTTAAATCCGGGGAACCGCATGGCGGCTGAGGGATTAAGTAACGTTCGAGGAGAGACGCATCCTCCTTCCCGCTAAGGCGACTTCAAGAAATTCGATGTTAGTTTTGGGCGTAGAGACTTCGTGTGATGATACGGCGGCGGCAGTGCTTCTCGATGGTCGCACTGTCCTCGCCAACCTGGTGTCCTCTCAGGACTCTGTCCATGGCCCCTTTGGCGGCGTTGTTCCGGAGCTGGCTTCTCGCCAGCACGTCCGCCACATTCTACCGATCCTGGACGGGGCGCTGAAAAAAGCCGGGATCGAATTAAAAGCCTTGGACGGCATCGCGGTCACCTTTGGCCCGGGCCTGGTGGGCTCTCTCCTTGTCGGTCTTTCCGTGGTTAAGGGGATTTCCTTTCGCTGGGGTATTCCCTATGTGGGTGTCAACCATTTAGAGGCTCACCTGCTGGCTGTTTTTTTGGAAAGGGAGGTTGCCTTTCCCTATATTGCCTTGCTCGCCTCCGGCGGTCATACCCTTCTTTATCTGGTTCGTGGTTTTGGCAAGTACCTCTATTTGGGCGGCACACGGGACGATGCGGCGGGAGAGGCTTACGATAAGGTGGCAAAGATGATGGGTTTGGGTTACCCGGGAGGGAGGGTGATCGATCAGTTGGCCCAGAACGGTAATCCCAGGGCAGTTTCCTTTCCCCGTTCTCGGATGAAGAAGGGTTCTTTCGATTTTAGCTTCAGCGGGTTAAAGACCGCCGTATGGCATTATCTCAGCGCGCGCGGCGAAGACAAATGGGAGGCTCAAAAGGTTGACATTGCGGCTAGTTTTCAGGAGGCGGTGGTTGATATGCTTGTGGCTCCCACCATGCGCGCCGCAAGGGAACTAGGGGTGGGCCGGATCGTATTGGCCGGCGGGGTGGCGGCCAACAGCCGCTTGCGCCAGCGGATGGCGCAGGAGACAGAAGAGGAAGGGATGGCGATTTATTTTCCCTCTCCGGCTCTCTGTACCGATAACGGAGCGATGATCGCCCTGACCGGACACCGCTGGTTGGAGCGAGGACGGAGAGACGATTTCGGTCTTAATGCGGACGCGGACCTCACCTTATAACAGCCGTTACTCGTTACCGGTTGACTCGTTTACTCGATTAACTAATAACGAATACACGAATAACGATAATTATGGCTACTCTTTATCAAGAGGCGCGGGCAGCTCTGCGTGAATTAGCCCTAAGACCCAGAAAAAAACTAGGTCAGCATTTTCTCGTCCATCAGGGTGTCCTCGAAGCGATCCTCGGTCTCCTTGACCCCTCTCCGGAAGATGAAATCGTTGAGATCGGTCCAGGGTTGGGGTTTTTGACGCGCCGGTTGGTTGAGGTTGCGCGCAGGGTTTGGGCGATCGAGATCGACCAGTCGCTTGTCGGATGGTTGCTGAAGAGCCCTTTGGGCTCTCATCCGGCCCTGGATCTGGTTCACGGCGACGTCCTTAAAGTTCCTCTCACCGACATTCTGCCTGACCATAAAGTAAAGCTGGTGGCTAATCTTCCCTATAACATTTCGACTCCCGTTCTTTTTCGAATTTTTGAGCTGCGCAATCATTTCTCTTTTTTGGTATTGATGGTGCAGCGCGAAGTGGCAGAGCGAATGGCCGCTTCCCCAAGCACAAAGTCTTACGGGACCCTCTCGGTCTGGTGCCAAATTCACGGACAGATCCTGGGTCGGGTCGCGGTCTCTCCTGAGGTCTTTTTTCCTCGACCCAGAGTAAGGTCCACTGTTGTCAAAATCGGGCTTTATCCGGAGCCCCTGTTTTCTAAAGAAGATTATCCCGTGCTTCGCGGTCTGGTGCGCGCCGCCTTCGGGCAAAGGCGCAAGACGCTGAGCAATGCGTTGGCGGGATGGCTCAAGAAGGGGAGAGATGAGATCGAGATGTTGCTTCTCCGCGAAGGTGTCGATCCCCGGCGGCGGGGGGAAACGCTAAGCGTGGATGAATTCATCCGTTTGGCCCATGCCCTAAAAAACACAGGGCTGATAGCTGATAGCTGATAGCTTTTTTATGCCTGAGCTTCCCGAGGTCGAAACGATCTGCGCAGGACTGCGGCCGCTCGTACGGGGCCGCAGGATCGCCGAGGTGGCGGTCCTGGAGCGCCGCCTGCGCCGCCCGGTCGCTCGGGGGTTTTCTGACCAGCTTCGAGGCAAGACTATCCTGGATGTAGAGCGGAGGGGAAAGTACATCCTGATTCTGTTGGAGGGGGATATTGTCTGGATTTTCCACCTCGGGATGTCAGGAAAGCTGATTTGCGTGGCAGCAGAGAGACCAAGGGAGAAGCACGACCACATCGTCGTCAGGCTCGACGACGGCCATGAGCTGCGCTATCACGATCCGCGCCGCTTTGGATTGTCCCTTTTGGTCCCTCGCTCAGAGCTGGAAGCGTTGCCGCAAATCAAGGTTCTTGGGTTGGACCCTTTCCATCAGCGCTTCAACGGCATTTACCTTTACTCCGTCGCTCGGAGTTCCCGCCGTAGGATAAGAGACCTGCTTATCGATCAGGGGGTTGTGGCAGGCGTAGGCAACATCTACGCCAACGAGATTCTCTTCCGTGCCGGCGTTCGTCCCACGACACGGGCATGGAAGCTCGGGCGTGTCAGGGTGGAACGGATTGCCCAGATGGTTCCGAAAGTCCTGCGCGAGGCGATCCGCTGGTGCGGCACCTCTTTTTCAGACTACCGCGACGCTGAAGACCGCTCCGGCAAGTTCCAGAACCATCTCAGAGTCTATGACAGGGA
>MGRY01000031.1:6793-8283 GCA_001799045.1 Deltaproteobacteria bacterium RIFCSPLOWO2_02_56_12
GTGTGCGGCAGCAGGATCAAGAGGGTCGCCATAGGCAACCGCAGCGCCTTCTACTGCCCGAGGTGTCAAAAATAGATAAAGAGCTAGAGATCCATGCTGCCCACTAGCTGGTTGAAATACGCCGGCACTTTCGTTTCCAAAGTGAGCCGCTTGCCGCTGAAGGGGTGCTTAAAAGAAATCGATCTGGCATGAAGCGCCAAACGCCTGTGGGCTCTATCCCCTTTTCCATACTTCTTGTCGCCCACAACAGCATGTCCAATACCGGCGAGATGTACGCGTATCTGGTTCTTTCTCCCGGTCATCAGATCAACTTCCAGCAAAGCAAAGTATTTCGTCTGCTTGAGCACTTTATAAGCCGTTTGGGATAATTTTCCTTTTGTGGCGTCGGATGTGGAGTACACGACGTGAGCTTTGTTCTCTGCCAGGTATGTAGTAATAGTCTCCGACTTCTTATCGCACCGGCCATGAACGACCGCGAGATACTTCTTCTCCGTTTCTTTCCAGTGATCTTGCAAACAGAGCTTCGCCTCTATGTTCTTTGCGAAGATGAGTATCCCGGATGTCTCCCTGTCCAGCCGGTGAACGATGAAAACGCGGTTCCAGGACTTGCTGTAACCCTTGCGGATATAATCCGTTAGAATGAAGTAAGCCGTTCGTGTTTTATCCGAATCGGTGCCCATCGTCAAAAGACCCGCTGGTTTGTCCACCACGAGAATATCTCTGTCTTCATGAAGTATCACGAGTCCATGGGGCAGGAACCTGTTGCTCGGACTGGAACGTTTACGCATAGCAAGCCTTACAAAGCCAGCGCCACCGCGAAGCGGTTTAGTTCAACGTTGAGGCTAAGCAGTGGTGGTGAAGCTGAAGGCGGAACCACCGCCTGCTTAAGCCTGTTGTTAGCTGGAATCTTGACCTTCCGGCACTTTTAGTCTACAACACACTTAATGAAATCGAGTGTCATCAGTTCGAATTCAAACGTCATGGGAGGAACCCCCGTTTTTCGCGGCACCCGTGTTCCTGTCCAGACACTGATTGATTACGTGGAGGCGGGCGACTCGATTTCTGACTTCCTCGAAGGGTTTCCCACCGTTACGAAAGAGCAGGTGATAGCCTTCCTGGAGGAGGCAAAGGAGAAGGTCCTTGCCGACTTTCAGAATCCTCCTGGATGAGTGTATTGACCGGCGGCTCGCAAGAGAAATTTCTGGCCACGAGGTAAAAACAGCCCCGGAAATGGACTGGGCTGGTTTAGATAACGGCGAACTGCTCGCCAGGGCAGAAAAGGAATTTGATGTTTTTATTACGGTTGACCGCAATCTGACCTTCCAACAAAATCTTCCTAAGTTTGATATTGCCGTTCTGGTCCTTCGTACCCGTACAAATCGGCTGAAGGACTTGATTCCATTGGTCCCAAAGATCATCGATACTCTCAATAACCCACAATGGGACAAGGCCGTCTTCATTGACAGCTAACGCAAAGATTAGCCGCGCGT
>MGRY01000032.1:0-761 GCA_001799045.1 Deltaproteobacteria bacterium RIFCSPLOWO2_02_56_12
AGGTTCGGGGGCAACCATAGCTCCTTCCGGCCAGCGCGAGCAGGTTACCTTTTCAAACCTGGAGTCGGCCTCGAGGCACCAGTTACATGCAGTACACCGGACGATATCGCTTTCTCTACCTTCTTTGGCCTTGACGGGCCAGTCGGGATCGCAGAGGAGGGCGCGGCACAGGCCGATTATATCAGCCTTTCCCTCTGTCAATATTTGCTCAGCCTGCTGCGCGGTTTTAATCTTGCCGACGGTTACTATGGGCGCGTCATAGCCGCCGGCACGCACGTACTTGCGAATTCCATCCGTCAAGTAAACGTGTGCCATGTCCGGAAACCACCACCAGGGACTCATCCGGTGGCCGCTGTAGCCGGACATAGGATCCGGCGGCATATTGGGAGCGGGCGTCGCCGCGTCTTCGAATCTGCTGCCCGCGGATACGCTGATAAAATCAGCCCCGAGCCGGGCAAACCTTCTGGCGATGCGCGTGCTTTGAAACAGCGTCGTCCCCTCGACGGTGAAATCCTCGCCGTTGATTCTGATCCCGGCGGGAAAATTGTCACCTACGGCATCGCGCACGGCGCGATAAACCGCTATCGGCAACCTCAGCCTGTTTTCCAATCTGCCGCCGTAGCTGTCCGTTCTCTTATTTGTCTTTGATAGAAAGGAGGCGAGAGTATAGGCGTGCGCCATGTGCAACTCTATGAAATCGAAGCCGGCGGCGAGCGCGCGCCCGGCGGCTTTCGCGTGCTGTTCGACGATGACCGGCAGAT
>MGRY01000032.1:815-29350 GCA_001799045.1 Deltaproteobacteria bacterium RIFCSPLOWO2_02_56_12
GAAAGTGCATGATCTGAAGCCCTATCTTGGGCTCCGGATTCGCCTCGCGGATGGCATCGACCAGAGCTTTCAATCCTTCGGTAAACGCGTCGTCGCTGATGCGCAGGTTATACGAGCTTCGCGAAGGCAGGATGACCGCGGCTTCAACGACTATGGAGCCCGCTCCCCCCTTTGCTTCTCTCCGGTACCTCTCTTTGAGCAGATCCGTGACCAGGCCATCCTCTGTGGCCAGGCCGGAGACCATGGAGGTGCGCATGATTCTGTTGGGGAAGGTCACTCCCCGCAGGGTTATGGGTGAAAAGAGATTTGGGTATGCCATTGTCATTTCTTCTTTTTATAAGACCTCACTACCTCAGACCAAGATAAATGTCTATCTCTGTTTTTTCAATTCTTAGCCCTGGGACTGAATTTCAAGACTTTTCTTATATTTGGAAAAATGCCGAACTATCCTACTTGCCTGGTTTTCGCCCTTTTTCCATTTTTCCCGGTCCACTCTGACGCATCAGGGGATAAAGCTGTTGATTTTATTAACAAATTTCCCGTGGTTTCTTCTCCCTGTTAGACCTTAGGCGCGGATAATAAATTGGTATTTTTCATCATCCAAACTGTGGCATAAAATTTGCCCCTCTCAATACCGATTTCTCTCTCTTCACTTTCATGACTATGTCTTGGGCTTTATGACTTACGAAGAAGAGGCCTTTACGATGTGCCGCGAAGGAGATCTCCATGTCTGATTATTATGCAGTCGGAAAATCTGTGCCACGTGTCGATGCCGTGGATAAAGTGACGGGTGAAGCCGTCTACACGGCGGACGTGAATTTGCCCGGAATCCTTTATGCCATGGCAAAGCGCTCTCCCCATCCGCACGCCCGGATCTTACGCATTGACACGCGCCGGGCGGAGGCATTGCCTGGAGTCAAGGCCGTGATTACCGCTAAAGACGTTCCCGACATCTTGTTGGGGTTGAAATTGCGGGACGCGCCGATCCTGGCGCGGGACAGAGTGCGCTTTGCGGGGGAGAAGGTCGCGGCTGTGGCCGCGGTAGACGAAGATACGGCGTTGGAGGCTCTAGGCCTCATTGATGTGGAGTACGAAGAGCTGCCGGCCGTAACCGATGTAAAGGAGGCGATGAAAAAAGGTTCGCTCCTTGTCCACGAGAACCTTCACACCTATGCGGGACTTCCCGCCCCGGTAAAAAATACCAATACCTTTCTCCACGAGACGTTCTCCAAGGGTGATACTGCCCTGGGTTTTGCCCAGGCCGAATTGGTTTTCGAGCATAACTTCACCACTCAAGCCGTGCACCAGGGCTACCTGGAGCCGCACGCGGCCGTTGCCGACATCGGCCCTGATGGCAGCGTGACCGTGTGGAGTTCCGACAAGGTGCCTTTTCGGGTGCGCAGCCTCATGGCAGAAATTATCGGACTGCCGATCACCCGGGTGCGGGTGATCCCCAGCTTGGTGGGTGGGGACTTTGGTGGTAAGGGCATGATCTTTGACGAGCCTCTGTGCTATTACCTGGCGCGCAAATCCGGACGTCCGGTCAAGATGGTTATGTCCCGCCAGGAAGAGTTCCTGGCAGGCAGTCCGCGACACCCAAGCATCATCCGGCTCAAGGCAGGCGTTACCAAGTCAGGAGAACTGGTGGCATGGGAAGGGAATGCCATCTTCGACTCGGGGGCCTACGCCGCCTACAAGCCCCAGGTTGGCCTGGGAGGCACAAAGAAGCTGGCCGGCACATATCGAATTCCCCACGTGCGTATTGATGGTTCCTACGTGTATACCCACACGGTTCCGTGCGGCCACTGCCGCGCTCCAGGCGATCCTCAAGCCTCCTTTGCCGTGGAATCTTTCATGGACATGATTGCTTCCAATTTGCAGATGGATCCGTTCCGCTTTCGCTGGATCAACGCACTTGAGGATGGAGACCTCTCACCCGTCGGGGAACCCTGGAAGGGAATTAACATCAAGGAAACCATGACTGCTGCCGTTAAGTCGAGCGGCTGGGGGAAGCCCAAGCCAAACCCACACTACGGCATTGGCATTGCCTGTGCGGAGCGACCCACGGGAACGGGGGAATCGAGTGCCGTGGTTATCGTGAATGGAGACGGTAGCGTGAATATCATTTCCGGCTCCTCGGATCCTGGAACAGGCGCGCGCACCATTCTGTGCCAGATCGTGGCCGAGGTGCTCAAGGTCCCCATGGAGCGGATCTCGATCAATCTGGTGGATACGGATTCAGCCCCCTACGATCAGGGCGCGGGAGGAGGCAGAACCACCTTTGTCGCCGGGCAGTCGGCGTACCGGGCGGCCCTCGAAGTAAAAAAAGAGCTTGTCGCGAGCGCCGCAAAGCTCTTGAAGTGTCCTGGAGAACAGGCCCAGGATCTCATTGAAGTTAGCGATGGCTTTCTATTCATGAAGTCGGATCCTGATAAAAAAATATCTTACAGTCAGGCCGTTAAGGCGGTCGGAAAATCTCAGCTCATGGCTGAGGAAACTTTTTCCTGCAACCAGCTGGATGACACCTGCTTTGCCACGCATATTGCGGAGGTGCAGGTGGACCCGGAAAGGGGATATGTGGAGGTCAAGCGGATCACGGCTGCCCACGACATCGGCTTTGCCATCAACCCGGCGGCCGCAGAGGGGCAGATCGAGGGGGGAATCGTTCAGGGGGTGGGCTTTGCCATCCTTGAGGAGATGCAGCGCGCCGAAGGTAAGGTGACTAACCCGACCCTGAGTGATTACAAGCTGTGCACGTCCCTGGAAGCGCCTGAGATCGTCACTCTGCTGATCGAGGGGGCGCCCGGACCGGGTCCCTTCCAGGCAAAGTCCATCGGCGAGCTCCCGACCTGTCCGATTGCTCCGGCCGTAGCCAACGCTGTCTTCGACGCTATTGGAGTGCGGATCACCGACCTGCCGATCACAGGGGAAAAGATTGTCAAGGCTTTGAAGGAATCAGGCGCGGCTCGCCCGGTATCCGCGGCCGTGAGAAAGGAGGGCTAAAGTGAAGTTTGAGCTCTTACAGCCCCGAAGCCTCCAGGAAGCCCTGGAGATGAAGAAAAACTATGGGGACAAAGCCAGAGTCCTTGCCGGCGGCACCGATTTGCTGGTCCTGTTGAAGGACCAGAAACTGACAGCAGAGGCGGTCATGAGCCTGGCCGGTGTTCGCGACCTGAATTTTATCCGCTACGAAGATGGACGGGGAGCTACGCTGGGCGCCCTCGCCACCCATGGCGGTGTCGCTGCCTCCCCAATCATCCAGCAGAAATTCCCGGACCTGGCCGAGGCCTGCTCGCAGGTGGGCGCCGTGCAGATTCAAAACCTCGGCACCGTGGGGGGGAATCTGTGTAATGCCTCTCCGGCGGCCGATGTCGCACCGCCTTTCCTGCTCATGGATGCCGTCCTTACCCTTGCCAGTACACGCGGGGAAAGACGCGTCTCCATCCACGATTTTTTCCAGGGTCCACGCCGCACCGTTCTTCAGGCCGATGAGATCCTCAAAGAAATCTTCGTACCGGAAGTACCGGGCCGCCGGGGCGCGACCTATCTCAAGCTGGGACGGCGCAAGGCCATGGAGATCGCCATTGTCGGAATCGGGGTGGCCATTCACCTAAACGGCTCGGATCAGGTTGTCTCCGAATGCCGGATCGCCATGGGCTCGGTTGCTCCCACCCCCGTGCGGGCGCGGCGAGGGGAAGAGATCCTAAGAAATCAGGAGGTCAGAGACGAGCTGATCGAAGAGGTCGCCGTAGTGGCCGCTGAAGAGGCTTCGCCCATTTCAGACGTGCGCGCCAGCCGGGAGTACCGTCTGGATATGATCCGTGTTCTCTGCCGCCGGGCAGCCCGTGTGGCGCTTGCCAGAGCGCGGGGCAACAAAGAGGAGGGTTTGTGAAAAAAATACCGGTTACGCTCAAGGTTAATGGAGAAAGCTACGATCTCATGATCGCTCCCTACCGGACTCTCCTCGATGTCCTGCGGGAAGAGATTCAGCTAACAGGCACCAAGAAGGGATGCGACGTGGGGGACTGCGGCGCCTGCACAGTTTTGCTGAACGGCCAGCCGGTCAATTCCTGTCTCGTCCTGGCTGCGACGGCCCAGGATGCGGAGATCATGACGATCGAGGGGCTGGCACAGAAAGGCAAACTCCATCCGCTGCAGGAGGCCTTCGTTAAGGAAGGTGCCGTCCAGTGCGGCTTTTGTACTCCCGGAATTCTCATCTCTTTGAAGGCCCTGCTGGACAAAAACCCGGCACCAACCATGGAAGAGGTAAAGACAGCCATGGCCGGAAACCTCTGCCGCTGCACGGGCTACTCCAAGATGTTCAAGGCGGTCGAATCTGTTACCAGCGGCTTAGGTCGGTAAGGATAAGTGTCCAATGTTAGTTAGACACCGATCCGATAGACCTTACCTGGTTGAATCTCTCCAAGAACTGTCCGCAATTCAGGCGCCAGTGGGAGTAGAAATTCAATCTTATTTCTCGTCGCCACCAGCACCACAACCGCGATCGAGAAGCGTGTGACGTCATGCTGATAGCTGAGCCGTTGGTCGACGGTTATGAAGGCGTCAAAGAGGAGATTGGAGGCAAGCTGAAGAAGCTCTCCATTTTCTTTTGCGGCCCACCCCATTTCTGGTACGGTCCGCACCTCATGATCAGAAAGTTCTCGGCGGAGGCGCCGTGGCACGCATTCATCAAGCAGCAACCGCACCGGACAGCACCGATTCCTTCATCAGCTCAAGGACGCCCACCGCGTGCTCACGGGAAACCGTGGGAAAATCATCAAGGAATTCGTCGAGCGAACTTCCTTCCTCAAGGTAGTCAACCAAAGTTTGCACTGGAACTCGCGTGCCAGCGAAAACAACAGCACCGCTCATGATTTTCTCTGACCGCGTGACTAAAGGTTTTGGAACAGCCATAAACACCTCGTTGAAAATCTCTGTCAGTCAGTATATCGAAGCTGCAAGCAGGTGTCTAACGGTGGCGCTATGCTGCGGTCCTCAGAGGCCGCCAGCTTAAGCGGTGTGTTAGCTTCCAGTGGGTTTCAGTCGCAGTTTGGGCCGGCGAGACACCACTGGGTGACCGGAATCTTTTTCTTTCTTCTTCAAGTCAGCACAAATGGCCGAGAGATCATAGTTAAATCTCGCCGCGTGGGCTTCCCGTACCTTGCGTACTTCGTCCACGATGGGATCTGATTTCATAGCTCGACACCTCCCAACTCTTCCGGTGAGCAGATAACGGGGCATTCAAAGCCTACCGCATCGATGACAGTCCTGATTCGCGCTTTCATCTCGACGTTGTTGATATGGCGGAAATTCCACGTCAAAAGAAAATCCATCCCATGCACGGTCGCCAGAGAAATGTGCAGAGCGTCTTCGGCTGAGGGGATAGCTCCCTCGCCCATCAAGCGCTTGCCCAATTCCTCGGCAGCATCGTTAATCTCCAGAATCGGCAGCCTTGAAATGGCCGCCAAGCGCCTTTGGGCCGCTTCAGCACCACCCGCTTTAGCTTCCTCCACCACAAGTACCGAGACGTAGAGATCAAATCGCTGTCTGGCGTCCTCCCACCATTCTTGCGTGAGGGTCTGCCGGGCGGCAGTGACGATATCTCGACTTGGCCGAGCCGTGTAGTAGCTAATTACCGAGGTCTCTAAGTACACGGAGGATGCCATAACTTAGCCAGTCTAGCAGCAACCAGCCGTGGAAGCTAACACGAATCTCACCGCTGGAGAAGTCAACGTCCTTTATCCTCAGGCGCAGACACTCCATCAGACGTGGGCTTGTAGGCGGTTCTAACCGATGATCTTGTAGTCGCCGCCGAGATAGTTCCGGCAAAGGTTGACGTAAGTGGAAGAGCCCATCTTGATCCAGTGCAGGGTCTCGCCGCTGATTTCCTTTTTCACCTTGGCCGGGCTTCCAGCGGCCAGGACGCGAGGGGGAATCTTGGTGTGAGGAACGACCACGCTCCCCGCCGCGATTAGCGACTCCTCTCCGATCTCCGTGTTCTCCAAAAGTGTTACGTTTATGCCAATGATTGCCCCGCGGCGAATAACACATCCTTCCATGATGGCTCCATGGCCTACAGTGACATCCTCCTCCAATATGACTGGCGCCTCACCCGAGTGAATCACGCAGTTGTCCTGGACGCTGGTGCGGGGCCCCACGACAATCGGATTTTCATTTTGGTCGGATCTTAAGACCGCGCCGAACCAGATGCTGGCGTCCTCTCCTATGGTGACATCTCCGATGATGACGGCCGTCGGGGCAATAAAGGCTTTGGGAGAAATCTTCGGCCGGTGTCCTTTGTATTCGATGATCATGTAAACTTTACCTCCGTTTGAATGTGCGGCTCAAGATAGTTGAGGGGGAACGCGAAATCAATGTTTCAATTTTTCAGCGCAAACGCGCTGGCAGCCATCTCGACGATCCTTTTTCCGATGGCGAGCGATGCCGTGGCACCGGGGGAGGGGGCATTGAGAACGTGAATGGCGTTGCCGGTCTGTGTGATGACGAAATCATCCAGGAGATTTCCTGCGGGCGAAACCGCCTGCGCCCGGACTCCTGCCCCGCCTGCGCTTAGGTCCTCCGCCCTGACGTCCGGTACCAGTCGTTGGAGCGCCTTGACGAAGGCCCGCTTGCTCAGGGAGCGGTGCCATTCTTCAAGCCCCATTCTCCAGTGATTTTTTGCCAGCGCCCAGAAGCCCCGATAGGAAAGAGTTTCCCATAGGTCGCGCAGATCGACATCCTTTTTTCGATACCCTTCGCGCGCGAAAGCGAGCACCGCGTTGGGTCCTGCTTCGACATCTCCGTGGATCGTTCGAGTAAAATGAACCCCGAGAAATGGGAATCTCGGGTCAGGCACGGGGTAAATAAGCCCCTTGACCAGGAATTGTCTCTCTGGAACGATCCTGTAGTATTCCCCACGGAAGGGAACGATGCGCAGCTCCTCGCGCCCCATCATCCTGGCTACCTGGTCGGAGTGGAGTCCGGCGCAATTGATTAAATACCTGGAGCGGATTTCTCTCGAAGAAGTATGGACAATGAGTCCGCCGCCCCCAGGGACCATTTGTTTCATCTCCTGCGCAGTGAGGATCTCTCCGCCCAGGGTCCGGATTCTCGCGGCATAGGCCTCGGCGACCTTGGTGAAATCGATGATCCCGGTTGTCGGCGCGTAGAGGGCCCGGATTCCGTTGGCATGCGGTTCAATCTCTCTTAGCCGTTCCGGTCCGATCATTTCCAGCCCCTCCACTCCGTTGGCCGTGCCGCGCCGGAGCAGTTCCTCAAGCCGGGGAAGCTCTCTCTCGTCGGTTGCCACTACGACTTTGCCGCAGAGATCGTAGGGGATGGCGTGCCGGTCGCAGAATTCGAGCAAGGCCTTTCTCCCGGCGACGCACGTTTGCGCCTTTATCGATCCGGGCTTGTAATAAATTCCCGAGTGGATGACCCCGCTGTTGTGACCGGTCTGGTGCCTGGCGAGATGATGTTCCTTCTCTAACAGCAGCAGCCTCACCCTGGGATATTTTTCGGCCATTTCCATAGCCGTAGCCAGTCCTACAATGCCTCCGCCAATGACAGTGAGATCAAATCGATGCAAGGCTATCTTTCCTCCCAATAGGGTATCGGGCTACGGGCCTCTAAGGAAGAGGGCACTCACTCCTGTCAGCGCGCCGCCGAACTCACTTCAATAACGCCCGCGCCGCGGATCTCGCTCCGCTTTAATTTCTGCAATGCTTGGTTGATTCCTGCGAGCGAAAAAAGCTCGATCTCTGTGCGCAGCGGAATTGCGGCGGCAAGAGCGAGGAGTTCCTCGGCGTCGTGTCGCGTGGCGTTCGCGACGCTGCGAATTTTCCGTTCGTGGTACAATAGCCTGGCGTAGTCGATTTCAGGAATCGGGGTCATCGTAATGCCGGCCAGGATCACCGTCCCGCCTCTTTCCAGCGCGCGCAAGGCGTCGAGGACAAGCGCTCCTGCGGGCGCGAAGATGATGGCCGCCTGGAGTTTCTCTGGAGGGGAATCTCCCGCCCGTCCCACCCATGCCGCACCCAGTTTCCGGGCGTGCTGTTGGTGGTCGGGGCTGCGCGTGAAAACGTAAACCTCGCAGTTCCAGTGGCGCGCTATCTGGATCACGATATGGGCCGATGCGCCGAAGCCGAACAACCCCAGCCGCTCGCCCCCGTGGATTTCGCTGAGGCGTAGGGCGCGGTAGCCGATCACACCGGCACACAGCAGAGGCGCCGCCTGGTGATCGGAAAAATCGCTTGGAAGCGGGTAGGCGAACGCCTCATCGACGGTGGAGAATTCCCCATAGCCGCCATCCGCTTGTAGCCCGGTAAACTCGGCCCCTTCGCAGAGGTTTTCTTTCCCCTTACTGCAGTTTCGACACCTTCCGCATGAGCGGCGCAGCCAGGCGACGCCGACCCGATCACCCTCCTGGAATCGTTTGGCCCCTCTGCCCAGCGCTTCGACGATGCCGACGATCTGGTGACCCGGGACTAATGGTAATTTGGGGAGGGGAAGCTCACCTTCCGCGATGTGCAGATCTGTGTGACACATCCCGCAGGCCCGGACCCGGATGCGGACTTCATGGTCCTGCGGTAGAGGTTTGGGGATGTCAGTGAGAACAAGAGGATTTTCGTCGATGGGTTTGGGGCTACGCAGCAGCGCGGCAAGCATGGGAGTGGAGAGGAAGTTGGGTTCCTCTATTTCTTCTCCCCCGCCACCTCTATTTGCTTTTCCTTCATCCTACGGACGAGCTCCTCGTAAGATGAGTTTGCGATAATGCGGTTGAACTGGGAGCGATAGTTATTCACCAGGCTGATGTTTTCGACCACAACGTCGTAGACCTTCCACTCCGCGTTTATAAGGTGGGCCTTGTAATTCAGGGAGAACTCCTCCCCCTTGTTGGTTACAATTCGGCTTTGCACCTCGGCATAATTCTTGTCCAGGTTCTCCCGGACATAGGCAAATTGCTCGTCACTATAGGATTCGATCCGGTCGATATAGGCGCGCTCTAAAAGGTCGGTGTAGATGCGCACAAACTCTTCCTGCTCTTTCGGGGTAAGCTTCCGCCATTGTGCCCCCAGAGAGCGCCTGGCCATCTCGCTAAAGTCGAAGCGAGCGGAGATGGTCTGTCTTAGCTGGTCCCGGCGGTCTCTAGTTTTGGCTGCCGATCTAAGCTGCGGATTCTTTAGAATGGCTTGCACCTTGTCTACGCTGGCCCGAATCTGATCCATAGGCGCCCCGGCGATCGAGTGCGAAGGGGCCAAAAGACTAAAGAACAGGAGCAATAGGGTCACGAACATCGGCTTATTTTCTTTCTTCATTTTTTATCGCTTTTCGAGGTTAAATCTCCTCCTACGTATTTTCCTATAATGTCGGAGATATCCGGCGGCGACTCCGTCTCGCGGATCTTGTCTCCTGGTCCGAGTAACTTGTCCGAGGCGCCCGGGCTTATCAGGACGAACTTGTCGCCAATGAGTCCTCGCGCCCGGACCGATGCGATCACATCCTCCTGAAGCTTGACGTGGGGTTCGACCCGGATGCCCACGCGGGCCCGATCATCCGCCAGGGACATCGCCTCGACCTTTCCCACCTTGACGCCGGCGATCTCAACCGGGTCTCCCGTCTTGAGGCCGGCAACCGAGGCGAAATCGGCGTAGACGACATAGCCGTTGTTGCCTAACAACTCCAGTTTTCCCAGACGGATGGCAAGATAGCCAAGACAGACGATGCCGACAAGGACAAAAACGCCTACCGTAAGCTCCGTTCGCATTTGGTTGGCCAAAGAACTCTCCTAGAGAACCCGAATGGGGCCCTCAATCTCTCCCCGGATAAATTGTTGCACCACGGGATTTTTGGATTCCTTGAATTCCTTCGTGGGCTTGATTTCCTCGATAATCCCGCCCGCCAGTATAGCGACATAATCCGAAATTTCAAATACTTGGGGAATCGTGTGGCTCACGACGACTCCCGTAAAGCCGAAGGTCGCCTGCGTTCTGGCAATCAGCTGATGGATACCGGTTGCTAATACCGGATCGAGGCCGGTCGTGGGCTCGTCAAAAAGAACAATTTCAGGGTCCATAATCAGCGCCCGAGCCAGCCCGGCGCGCTTTTTCATTCCGCCGCTCAGCTCCGCGGGATATTTGTACCCCATGCCCTCAAGTCCTACCTGGTCTAAACGCTCTTCCACCTTCTTGCGGATCTGAGCTTCGTCCATCTTGGTCTTCTCCCTTAATGGAAAAGCGACGTTATCGAAGATGGTCATGGAATCGAGCAGCGCAGCCCCCTGGAAAAGGACGCCGAATCGGCCGCGCATTGCGTATAACTCTTTCTGCTTGAGCTTGGTGATGTCGACATTGTCCACGAGGACTTCACCTCGGTCGGGGAGGAGTAGGGCGTTTAAATGCTTGAGCAGAACGGTCTTGCCGCAACCGCTGGTCCCCACGATAGTAGTGATTTTGCCGGTTGTGAAATCCAAGTTTACCCCTTTGAGTACTTGTTGACCGCCAAAACTCTTATGCACATCCACAACCCGTATCATTTCGTCACCAGAACGAACTTTTTCAGTAGTCTCATCACAGCATGACCGAGGTCAAAAAATAGTCCCAAACAAGGATCAGGACAAAGGAAAGGACCACCGACTCGGTGGTTGCCTGACTGACCCCGGTGGCCCTCGGGGGGGCATAGAATCCTTTGTAACAGCAAACCCAGGTGATAATGAGGCCGAAGCTTAAGGACTTCATAAATCCGCTGTAAACATCATTGAAAACCACGCTGCTTTCCATGCCGGAAAAATAGCTCCCAGAGCTGACTCCAAGAAGCCCGACGCCCACAAGGTAGGCACCGTAGATTCCCACCACGTCGAAGATCGCGGTGAGCATAGGCATCGCAATTAAGCCCGCAATGATGCGGGGAGAGACCAGATACTTGATCGGGTTAATGGCCATGGAATAAAGCGCGTCGATTTGTTCCGTAGCCCGCATGGTGCCGAGTTCTGCCGCCATGGCAGAACCTGTGCGACCCGTGACCATAAAGGCTGAAAGCACGGGACCGAGCTCGCGCAACAGCCCCAGGGCCGCGGCGGAGCCGAGCCAGCTTTCGGCGTTGAATTTCCTCAAGCTATAATAGCCTTGGAAACCCATTACCATTCCGGTAAAGAAACCGGAAAGGATCACCACCGAAAGGGAATCCACGCCGATGGTCTTGATATGGTGGATGATCAGGTAGATCTTGGCTGGTGGACGGAACGCCAGCATCAATGCGGAAAGCAGGAAAAGGGACATCCTCCCCATTTCGGACAGTTGGCGCAGGGTGAATCGACCGATGTGCGTTAGGAGTGAAAGCATGATTCCTGTTGTTTGAAAAAGTCAGGCAGCACCACGCTAATATAAAAATCTATGAGGATTTGCAAGGGAAAGACAAAACACTCGGGACCCGCGCGCCAGGAAACCCTGGATACGCTTTTCCAAGGTAGGCTCAAAGTGGTTCAGAGAAAAGGGGGATATCGCTTCTCCATAGACACATTGTTGCTGGCCCACTTTGTGAAGGTCCAGGGCAGAGAGAAAATAGTCGATCTGGGAGCCGGGAACGGAGTCATTCCACTGATGCTCGCCTTTCTATATCCTGCGGTGCGCGTCGTCGGCCTCGAAATCCAGGAAGAGATGGTGCAGCGGGCGCTCAGGAGCGTTAGTTTGAATCGACTCCGGGAGAGGGTGGAGATACTTTTGGGAGATGTCTGTTCAGTGAAAGAGGTTCTCCCCCCTCAGAGCTTTGATATCGCGATCTGCAATCCGCCATACCGGGGCTCGGCAAGCGGGCGGATTAACCCGGATCCGGAAAAGCGCATTGCCCGCCATGAAATCAAGGGTCAACTCATGGACTTCCTCCGCGCTGGATCTTATCTGCTCCCCCGCGGGGGCCGAATAGCCTTGGTCTATCCAGCCACCCGGATGGTGGATCTTCTTCTGGCGATGAGGCAAGCGGCCATAGAGCCCAAGCGCCTCAGGCTGGTTCACTCCTTTGAAGGAGCCGCCGCCACCCTTGTCCTGGCAGAAGGGATCAAAGGGGCCGGAAGCGAACTGAAGATCTTGCCGCCTCTGGTTGTCTATACGAAAGAGCGTCAGTACGCCCCGGAAATAAGGGCTATGCTGGGAGTGTGAAGCCTTTTATTTCTTCTCTTTGCGGGCATGGGCGGTAAAAAGTCTTCGTAGCGCCCGCCTGATTTCAGGGTCCTTGATGGAGCGGAGATGTTCTTCAGCGAACTCCAATTGTGGGGGAGCGGGGGAGGATGGGGAGGATGGGGAGGATCCTTGGGATTTCGACTTGACTGCTTCCGCATCCAGTTTTCCGACAAAGAAAAAGATGTTCTTGACAACTTCTCTCCCCAAGCTTTGATTGAGTTTCTGCGAAATCATCTCCTTCATATATTGTAGCTCCTGCATCCAGGTTGCGCCGGAGACCTTGACGAAGAGCGTGCCGTTCCGAATCTTTTCCGGTTGCGCGTTGCGGGCGATCGTCGCGCCGACAATATCGTTCCAGATAGGCCATACTCCGTATTCGTCGAGCCTGGGGGATAAATCCAATCTCTTAAGAGATTTGTCCAGGATCTCGCCGAGCTTTTCCATGTGAGGGTCGTTCCTAGCTATGTTTTTAGGCTATCATAAACCAAACAAGTATGACAATAGGAGAAAATTCTCTAAAATAATGTTATTAAACCAGTTGAAAAGCTGTTGATGATTTTGGAACACAAGAGGTGAAGACATCCAAGCATTTGATTTTTCAGGCTCTTTTTACAGCGTCAGAGAAGTCCACAGAAAAAGAAAAAATTTTCTTGACAACACAATATGTGGTGGTTCATAATGCAAATCACACAAAATAATGGAGTATATTTCTATAGATCGGTTGACTAAATTGTCTAACCCAGTTGCTGGTTGCGCTATCAGAGTATAAATAGGACTAGTGTTTTAGATTCAAATTAAGATATAATGCTGTTATATTTTCTGAAAGATATATACTGACGTAGGGGATAGCTGAGAAAGGAGAAGAGGGGAAATGGCTACCATGGCGCCGAAAGTGGCGGAGGAAAAGATTGTCGAGTCTGGGTCTAACGTAAAGAGCGGGCTCAAGCTGGAGCGTTATTTCACGACTGCTGGAGCAAGCCCCTACGATGAGGTTGAGTGGGAAATTCGTACGGCAGCGATTGTAAACGAGAAGGGGAAGGTGGTTTTTGAGCAATCTAATGTAGAAATTCCCAAGTCCTGGTCCCAGATGGCTACCAATGTCGTGGCTTCCAAATACTTCCGCGGTCCGCTAGGCAGCCCGCAGAGAGAACACAGCATACGCCAACTGATAGGCCGGGTGGTCGATACGGTGGCTGCGTGGGGCAGGGCGGATGGCTATTTTGCCGGCGATGAGGATGCGCAAATTTTCTCCGATGAGCTGACCCATATCCTGCTCCATCAAAAGGCCTGCTTTAATAGTCCGGTCTGGTTCAACTGCGGGATTGAGAAGAAACCCCAGTGCTCCGCCTGCTTCATCCTCTCGGTGGAGGATACGATGGAATCGATCCTTGATTGGTATCGCAAGGAGGGGATTATCTTTAAAGGGGGTTCAGGTTCCGGCGTCAATCTTTCCAGAATCCGTTCATTTAAAGAACAGCTGGCGGGAGGTGGTACCGCTTCCGGACCGGTCTCCTTCATGAAGGCGGCTGATGCTTCGGCTGGGGTCATCAAATCCGGCGGTAAGACCAGACGCGCCGCCAAGATGGTGGTTCTCAATGCCGACCATCCGGATATCGTGGAGTTTGTCAAGTGCAAGGTAGAGGAGGAGAAAAAGGCCTGGGCCTTGATAGAGGCAGGGTATGACTCCAGCCTGGACGGGCCGGCCTACGGGAGCGTCTTCTTCCAGAATGCCAACAACTCGGTCCGGGTATCGGATGAGTTTATGCAGGCGGTGCTTGAGGACCGCGAGTGGAAAACGCGCTATGTCACTACCGGCGAGGTCTGCGAGACCTATAAGGCTCGCGATCTGCTCCGCATGATCGCCGATGGGACCTATCTCTGCGGCGATCCCGGGATGCAGTTCGATACGACTATCAACAACTGGCACACCTGCTCCAATACTGGCCGCATCAACGCCTCTAATCCCTGTTCAGAGTACATGCATTTGGACAATTCAGCTTGCAACTTGGCTTCGTTAAACCTGCTCAAGTTCCTCCGCGACGACGGCGGCTTTGATGCCGAGGCCTTCCGCCGCGCGGTGGATGTGATGATCATAGCGCAAGACATTCTCGTGGATAATGCTTCTTACCCGACGCCCGAGATCGCGGCCAACGCGCATGCCTTCCGCGAATTGGGCTTGGGTTATGCCAATCTCGGCGCCCTGCTCATGTCTTTGGGGCTTCCCTATGATTCCGACGCCGGCAGGGGGTATGCAGCTGCGATCACAGCCGTGATGTCCGGCGAGGGATATCTTCAGTCGGCTCGCATAGCTGGAGGGATAGCTCCCTTTGCCGGGTTTGCCGTAAACCGCCAACCGATGCTTCGGGTGTTGAACAAGCATCGGTCTCATGCCTACAAGATCTCGCCTTCTCATGTCCCTCTGGATTTACTGGCTGCTGCCCGTGAGGTTTGGGATCTTACTTCTAAAGCGGGAGAGGAGTACGGAGTGAGAAACTCCCAGATCTCCGTTCTGGCCCCTACCGGGACCATTGCCTTCATGATGGACTGCGATACCACCGGTGTCGAGCCGGATATCGCTCTCGTGAAGTACAAGAAACTGGTCGGCGGCGGTCTGTTGAAGATCGTTAACAATACGGTTCCGCGCGCTCTGAAGCGGCTCGGTTACGACGTGAAACAGGTTCAGGAGATCGTAGAGTACATCGATGAGCATGAGACCATCGAGGGAGCGCCTCACCTTAAGGATGAGGATCTTCCGGTGTTTGACTGCGCCTTCAAGCCCGCCAATGGCAGCCGCTCGATCCAGTATATGGGTCACCTGCGGATGATGGGGGCGGTCCAACCGTTCATTTCCGGGGCGATCTCCAAAACCATCAACATGCCCAGTGACGTGACCGTGGAGGAGATCATGCAGGCTTATATCGAAGCCTGGAAGCTGAGGGTGAAAGCAGTGGCTATCTACCGGGATGGTTCGAAGCGAACCCAGCCCCTCAACACTTCGAAAGAGGAGGACAAAGCGCCAAAGGCCGCAGAGGTGAAGGAGTCTCGGCCCTTCAGGCGCAAGCTGCCCGATGAGAGGAGATCCATCACTCACAAGTTCGACATCGCCGGACATGAGGGTTACATAACCGCCGGGATGTATGAAGACGGCCAGCCAGGGGAGATTTTCATTACCATGTCCAAGGAGGGTTCCACGATATCAGGCGTGATGGATTCTTTTGCCACGGCGATTTCCCTGGCCTTGCAGTATGGGGTGCCTTTGAGAATTCTAGTGGACAAGTTCAGCCATATGCGCTTCGAGCCCTCCGGTTTCACCAAGAATCCGGATATCCCTATGGCGAAATCGATCATGGATTATCTCTTCCGCTGGCTTGCCACTAAATTTTTGGATCGGGAGGCGCAAAGGGAAATCGGCATCGTCAAGGGTGATCGGGAGGAAGATAACGCCGACAAGAAGGTTCTCCCGCTGAACTCCCAGGGTCCGCGCGGAGGGGCTCCGGTAGTGACGATTAGCAGCGTTACCAGCCTCTACCAGCAGGACGCGCCGCCCTGTCCTGATTGCGGAGCGATCATGATCCGTAGTGGGGCCTGCTACAAGTGCATGAACTGTGGAGCTGTAAGTGGTTGCTCATAAAGAGAACCCGATGAATAGCTGGCTCCGCGGTGAGGTTGATGGGAGAGGTTAAGTCTTTCTCTGCATGGTTTTATCTTGCCGCCAAGCTCTGTACCTACTGCGGCCGGCGGCTCTCCTTTTTCGGCGGCAGATACGATTCCAAGGTCAAGGATTACATCGTTCCCCTTCCCAAAGGCGGAGAGGATCTCTCGGAGAATATCGTGGCAAGCTGCAAAGAGTGTCATGTCCTTAAGGGCGACTATCTCAACTATAGCCTCTTGCCCCTCTTCCTGAATCGTCCGCGGCTCATTGCCGATATCAGACGGTATCTCAGGGAAGTCCGGCTGGTTATTGGCAGCCGTCCCTCAATGATGGATCTTCCTCGATAGGGGGGAGATGCTGAGGGCTACTTTTTTTCCAGGTGCAGGACCCCGTTCTGGGTGTCAATGTCCATGCGAAAGTTGCTCAAGAAGTTCAGTCCCAATAGCCCTGAGATGCTGGCATCAGGGAAGACATCGTGAACCGCTGCGGTCAGATCTTTAACCTGCAGCCCTCCCACATCTATCGAGCTGAGGTTTACTAAAGGGGCCTGGATAATACCGTTCGCAGTCTGAAAAGGTATGGTAGGAAGTTTCTTCTCCAAGTCGATTTCCAGCTCCCTGGCGGTGGCCTGGGAGATCATCGTATAGCTCGCCCCTGTATCGACAACAAATCTCGCCGCGGCTTTTTCATTGAGGGTTGCAGGGACGATCACCACAGTCCCCCTCTTCTGGAACGGGACCGATGCCTTGTCGAAGGAGACGGGCTTCGAGGCTTCCTGACTTCTTGGAGTATCCGGCATCTTTGTTCTCGTCGCATTGGCCCTGAACTTCTCTGGGATATTGTGCAGGTTGTCGGTGTAGTGAACTACCCCCCTCTCATCCACCCAGCGAAGGATATCGGCAGCGGAGGAGGTAGCGGGCGAAGACAGATACAACATCGCGGCTATAAAAACAACGTAGCCTCGCTTCATAACTGTATAATCTAGCATAAAAAGCCCCGGGAGAAAAACGATCCCCTTTCCATAATCCTTTTTTGCTTGACAAAGTTCCGTGAACCCTTCCATAGTAGGCCTTAAGCTTTGTGACGGCGGAAAAAGTTGAAAGCGCCTGGTTTGATGCTGTCTTGACTGTTTTTGTCCCTGGACCGGGGCAAGCCTACGCGGGAAGGGTTGAGCGGGGCTACCGGTTATGCCGTGAGTTTTCTTGATGTACGGCTTTACAAGGCAATGGTAGTATGCTAAAAAATTAGTAAATAAAAAGGAAAGAGAGAAGACGAACGGAGGATACATGGAGATTGCTCAGCATCACAGGAAAGGCGTTATTGAGCAGTTCAGACTCCATCAGACCGATACCGGCTCGCCTGAAGTGCAGGTTGCGCTGCTCAGCCAGCGCATCAATCACCTTACCGAGCACTTCAAGATTCACGTTAAAGATCACCACTCCCGCCGGGGTCTCCTTATGCTAGTAGGGCAGAGGAGGAGGCTTCTCGATTATCTCAAGAAGAACGATTACGAGAGATACCAAAGTCTGATCCATCGGTTGGGTATTAGGAAGTAGTGGTCGCCGGCTGGAAGTCCCCTTCCTTTATTTTTCCGTGAAATCCCTCTCCTTCAAAGGGATCAAAATATGACAAAAAAAATTGAGGTTGAGTACTACGGCCGTCCCCTATCCATAGAGGTAGGCAGGATGGCAAAGCAGGCGGACGGCTCCGCCTTGGTCCGTTATGGTGAGACGGTGGTGCTGGCGACGGCGGTAGCGGCCAAGGAGGTCAGGGGGGATACCGACTTTTTCCCCTTGACGGTGGACTACCAGGAGAAAACCTTTGCAGCCGGAAAAATCCCCGGCGGGTTTTTTAAGCGGGAAGGGCGCCCTTCGGAAAAAGAGATATTGACATGCCGGTTGATCGACCGGTCGATCCGGCCGCTTTTTGCTGACGGGCTGAGATGCGAAACACAGGTGATCGCCACGGTCCTCTCGGCCGACAGGGAAAATGACCCGGATTTGGTTGCCATGCTGGGGGCATCCGTCGCGCTGGAGGTCTCTGATATCCCCTTTAAAGGACCGCTCGCCGGTGTCAGGATCGGAAGGGTCCAGGGAGAGTGGGTAATCAATCCGACCCAGAGCCAGCTCCAGGAAAGCGACACAGATATCTTCCTCTCAGGGAGCCGCGACGCCATCGTGATGGTGGAAGGCGGGGCATGGATGGTGCCGGAAGATACAATCTTAGAGGCCTTGTTCCTGGGCCATAAGGCCATCCAGCCACTTTTGGATTATCAGGAAGAGATTAAGCGGGAGATGGGGAAGAGCAAACGATCAGTCCCAATTGTCGAACGGGATCGGGGACTGGTTCAAAACGTCGACGAGCTTGCCCGCAAAAAAATCCTCGAAGCCATTGCCATTCCGGAGAAGCAGGAGCGCTACAAGCGCCTGGATGAGGTCAAGGGCGAGGTCCTCTCCCAGGCCCTGCTCGGGCACCCGGAGAAGGAAAGAGAGATCAAGGGGATCTTTGAGGAATTGAAAAAGGACTATTTTCGCCAGCTCATCGTCAATGAGCGGCGGCGGATCGATGGCAGGGGTCTTAAAGATGTCCGCCCGATTAGTTGTGAAGTTCAGGTCCTTCCCCGTACCCATGGATCGGCCCTCTTTACCCGGGGAGAGACGCAGGCTCTGGTCGTTACCACTTTGGGAACCGCCTCTGACGAGCAAAAGATCGATGCCCTGATCGGCGAGCACTACAAGAAATTCATGCTCCACTATAACTTCCCTCCCTTCAGTGTCGGAGAGGTGAAATTCCTGCGCGGTCCGAGCCGGAGAGATATCGGCCACGGCGCCTTGGCGGAGCGGGCGCTGATTCCCGTCCTTCCCAAAGAAGAAGGTTTTCCCTATACCCTTCGTATCGTCTCAGAAGTCTTGGAGTCCAATGGTTCCTCCTCTATGGCCACCGTTTGCGGGGGCTCCCTTTCCCTCATGGATGCCGGCGTGCCGATCACTGCCCCGGTGGCTGGAATTGCTATGGGTCTGATCAAGAAAGGAGATCAGGTCCGCGTGCTTTCGGATATCCTGGGAGACGAAGATCACTTGGGGGACATGGATTTTAAAGTGGCGGGGACCCGTGAGGGGATCACCGCCCTGCAAATGGATATCAAGGTCAGCGGCGTCAGCCGGGAGATTATGCGTGAGGCCCTCTATCAGGCGCGGGAGGGAAGGATCGGGATTCTTGAGGTGATGAAAGCCGCGATCTCCGAGCCGCGCACAGATATCTCTAGCCACGCCCCCAGGATCGTTACGCTGAAGGTCAGGCAGGAAAAGATTCGCGAGATCATCGGTCCGGGAGGCAAAGTTATCCGCGGCATCGTCGAGGAGACGGGCGTTAAAATGGATGTTGAGGATGACGGCACGGTAACCATCGCATCGAGCGATGAGGCCGCCACTCGCAGGGCCGTGGAGATGGTCCAGAGGATTACCGCTGAAGCGGAGATCGGGAAGATCTACAAGGGGACGGTCAGAAAAATTATGGACTTCGGGGCCTTTGTGGAGATTCTCCCCGGTACCGATGGCCTGGTACACATCTCCCAGCTGGCGCCCGAACGTGTGCACCGGGTTACCGATGTGCTGAAGGAGGGGGATGAGGTAATGGTCAAGGTCCTGGAAATCGATAAGCAGGGAAAGATCAAGCTCAGCCGCAAAGAGGCTCTCGCAGAAACAGGTAAATCGCCATCCCCCAGGGGTCCGAGGGCTCATCACGACGATCCAGCGCGGGGAGAGCACTAAACGGCCCGTTCCTCTCCATGTTTAATAAGACCGTCCTGACCAACGGTATTCGCATCCTCTCGCATGAGATGGCAGATACCCGCTCCGTTAGCCTGGGAATCTGGGTAGAGAACGGGTCTCGTCACGAGTCGCGCCACCAAAACGGGATTTCGCATTTCATCGAGCACCTTCTCTTCAAAGGGACCGAACAGCGCAGCGCCGCCCGCATCGCGGAGGAAATGGACTCGGTCGGCGGCGTGCTGAATGCCTTTACTGCCAAGGAATACACCTGTTACTACGCCAAGGTGCTTGACGAGAACCTGCCGCTGGCGATCGATCTGCTAACCGACATTTTCCTCCATTCGGTTTTTGATCGGGAAGAGATCGAACGGGAACGGTCGGTGATCTTACAGGAGATCTCCCAGGCGGAAGACACCCCCGATGATTACGTCCATGATCTTTTCAATCTGGATTTTTTCAGAGATCATCCCTTGGGCCGTCCGATTTGCGGGGAAGCAGCGACGGTCTTAAACTTTCACCGCGAAGATTTCCTCCAATTCGTTCAGGAGCGCTACCTCCCCGGCCGGGTCATCGTGGCCGCGGCCGGTCATCTCCGCCATAGCGATTTAGTGCGCGAGATGGAGCGGAGTCTGAAGGCTCATCAAAATTCGAATTTCGAAATTCGAAATTCGGAATTGGGTAATTCTCCCACACTGCGGAGCGGGGTATTCCAACACTCAAAACCGCTGGAGCAAGTCCACCTCTGTCTTGGTGTCGCCGGCATCCACCAGTCGCATCCCATGCGTTACGCCGCCTATATCCTCAATACGATTCTCGGCGGGGGAATGAGCTCACGGCTTTTCCAGGAGATCCGCGAGAAAAGGGGGAAGGCCTATTCCGTTTATTCTTTTTTGTCCTCCTACAAGGATGTGGGCTACCTGGGAGTCTACGCCGGAACCAGCCTCGAGTGGGTTGAGGAAGTCGTGGATCTCATCCTCCTGGAGATGCGCCGATTGATGGCTGGAGAGATCGGTGCAGGAGAGCTGGAACGCACCAAAAGCCAGCTGATCGGAAACATGATTTTGGGTCTTGAGACCTCAGATTCGTGGATGAGCCATATTGCCAAGAATGAGATCTATTTCGGTAAGGTCCTTTCTCTCGAGGATATCTCTCAGGGAATTCGTTCGGTCTCGCGCTCCGACATCGTTGAGCTGGCTGGCGCCATCCTGCGACCTGAAAAGATGGCCCTTACCGTTCTGGGCGATGTCGAAAAAGGAAAACTGGAGCTGAGCCTGTCCATTTGAAGGTTGCGTATCGAGTTTCGGGTTTTGAGTTTCGGATTTGAAACTCGAGACTTTGAACTCAGGACTCGAAACTTCTTGGGTTGGATACCGATGGAAGAGGTGCAAATTCCAATTAGGCGGGTTCGCCGCAGTAACGACTCTCTTACCCTGCCTGCTTATATGACCGAAGGATCTGCCGGGATGGATCTGGCTGCGGATTTGGAAGCAGACGTGGTCCTGGCGCCGCTGGAACGCACCCTGATCCCAACCGGAATCGCCGTCGCTTTGCCCCCCGGTTTTGAGGCGCAGATCCGGCCCCGAAGCGGTCTCGCCTTAAAAAAGGGGATTACCCTGCTCAATAGTCCGGGGACTATCGATTCGGATTACCGGGGAGAGGTCCAGTTGATCGCGATCAATTTGGGAAAAGAGCCCGTCGTTATCCGTCGCGGTGAAAGGGTGGCCCAGATGGTGGTGCAGCAGATCTGCAAGGCCCAATGGCAAGAGGTGAGCGAGCTGCCTTCTTCCAGACGTCAGGAAGGCGGATTCGGACACACCGATAAATAATTTTTAATTTTAAATTCTTAGTTTTGAATGAAGAAGAGCTCGTGGTTAATTCAAAATTCACAATTAAGGATTAAAAATTATTGTCTATGATTGAGCGTTACACTCGCCCGGAAATGGCTCGGATCTGGTCTGAGCAAAACCAGTTCCAAAAGTGGCTTGAGGTAGAGATCCTGGCTGCCGAGGCGCTGGCACAATTGGGAAAGGCGCCAAAGGCGGTGGTGGCCCGGATCAGAAAAAGGGCCCGATTCAAGATAGCCCGGATACGCAAAATCGAAAGGGAAGTGAAGCATGAGATGATCGCCTTTTTGAGCTCGGTCGCGGAGTCTTTGGGCGACGACGCGCGCTTTCTCCATGTGGGAATGACCTCCTCCGATGTCATGGACACCGCTTTGGCCCTGCAACTTAAGCAAGCCGCCTCGCTCCTTAGCCAGGATGTGCGCGATCTCATAAAGGTGCTCCGGCGGCAGGCCTTTCGTTACAAGAGGGTGCCGATGATCGGACGCACCCATGGGGTGCATGCGGAGCCGATTACCTTCGGTCTCAAGCTGGCCCTTTGGCACGAGGAGATGAAGCGCAATCTGGCCCGGCTCGAAAAGGCTGCTGAGGAGGTGAGCGTAGGGAAGATCTCCGGGGCAGTCGGCACCTTCGCGCAGATATCGCCCAAGGTAGAAGCTTACGTGTGCAAGAAGAGCGGACTCAAGCCCGCGCCTGTCTCTAATCAGATCGTTCAGCGGGACCGCCATGCTTTCTTCTTTGCTACTCTGGCTGTCGTCGCCAGCTCGCTGGAAAAGTTTGCCGTCGAGATCCGTCACCTCCAGAGGACGGAAGTGATGGAGGCCGAGGAGCCTTTTACCAAAGGACAGAAGGGGTCTTCGGCGATGCCCCATAAGAGAAATCCGATTTTGTCGGAAAACGTATCGGGTCTGGCGCGGCTGATGCGCTCCTATGCGGTGGCAGCCCTGGAGAACGTTCCCCTTTGGCATGAGCGGGATATCAGCCACTCCTCGGTGGAGCGGGTGATCGCCCCGGATGCGACGATCCTGCTCGATTTCATGCTTTGCCGGATCACCTATGTCTTGCGGGGCCTATGCGTCTATCCGGAGAATATGCGTCGCAACCTGGAGCGGAGCGGCGGGGCGATTTTTTCGGAGCGGGTTCTGCTCAGGCTCGTGGATAAAGGACTGTCGCGCGAC
The DNA here is from genome assembly GCA_001799045.1 of Deltaproteobacteria bacterium RIFCSPLOWO2_02_56_12. Lineage (GTDB taxonomy): Bacteria > Desulfobacterota > Binatia > UBA9968 > UBA9968 > UBA9968. The sequence continues at coordinate 23,430 of MGRY01000032.1, forward strand.
GCAGCCTACCGGATGGTTCAGCGCCATGCCCTGAAGGCGGGGAAAAACGGCGGCGATCTCAAGCGGGAGATCCTTAAAGATGCGGAAATCCGCCGCACCCTCTCTGCCGGCGACATTGAAGAGATTTGGGATTTAAAGCATTACCTGAAAAACGTGGACTTTATTTTTGGCAGGGTGTTTCATTAACGGGTGCCGGCCGATTAAGGGTTCAAGGAAAAAGTTCAGCTATGCGCGTTAAAATTTTTGTTTACCTGAAGGACGGGGTCCTCGATCCCCAGGGCAAGGCGGTAGAGCGTTCCCTTCACGCGCTGGGTTACAAAGAAGTGCAAGACGTGCGCATGGGGAAGTATCTGGAAGTCGAACTGGACGCTCCCTCCCGTCAAGCCGCTGAGGAGAGGATCCGCGAAATGTGCGACAAGCTACTCGCTAATCCCGTGATCGAGGATTACCGTTTCGAAATCGAGGAATGAAGGCCAAGCCTTTCAATGCAAAATGCAAAGTGCAAACTTGAAAATGCAAAATGGCAAAGGGAGGGAATCTAAAATGTTCCTTCTTGTCCGGGAACTTTTGCAATTTGCCTTTTGCAATTTCCATTTTTCATTGGTCTGAGAGTCATACATGCGCTGGGGGGTCATCGTCTTTCCGGGTTCTTGTGACGAGCAGGATGTGTACGACTGCCTCAAGAACAACTTGAGGCAAAAGGTCGATTTCCTCTGGCACAAGGATCCCCTGGCCGGCAAGTTCGACTGCATCGTCCTGCCGGGAGGATTTTCCTACGGGGACTATCTCCGGTCGGGCGCCATGGCCCGCTTCTCTCCGATCATGAAAGGCGTCGTTGAGTTTGCCCAAAAGGGCGGGCTGGTCTTGGGCATCTGCAACGGCTTTCAAATCCTGTGCGAGGCCGGGCTCTTGCCCGGGGCATTGACGCGCAACGCCTCGCTCCAGTTCATCTGTCGTCGGGTCTTCGTGCGCCTGGAGGAAACCGACACTCCCTTCACCTGCGCGGGAAAGAAAGGGCAGCTCTTGAAACTTCCGATCAAACACGGGGAAGGTTGCTATTATGCGGATCCAACTACCCTGGAGCGGCTGCACAAGAATCGGCAGATACTCGTGCGCTACGTGGATGCCAAGGGGCGGACCACTCCCGCCGCAGACCCGAACGGCTCTCTGGATCACATCGCCGGGGTTTGCAACGAGGGGAGAAATGTCTTCGGTTTGATGCCGCACCCCGAGGACGCGGGAGAGAAGATCCTGGGCGGCGAGGACGGGCTTAAAATTTTCTCCTCGGTCATAGAGGCTTGCGATAAGCGGGGGAAAAGGGCGTGGCTCGATTAAGCGCAAAACAATTTCCTCAACCACCCGTCAGCGCAGATACCATCGCCAGCCATGGTTTCAGCGAGGAAGAGTATCGGAGAATCGTCCAGATCCTGGAACGTGAGCCCAACTTCACCGAGCTCGGGGTCTTTTCCGTGATGTGGTCGGAGCACTGCAGCTACAAGAGTTCCAAGGTACATCTTAAGCTTCTCCCCACGGACGGTCCCGCAGTCCTTCAAGGGCCCGGGGAAAATGCCGGGATTGTGGACATCGGAAACGGATTAGCCGTGGTTTTCAAAATGGAAAGCCATAATCACCCCTCCTTCATCGAACCCTACCAGGGAGCGGCAACGGGGGTCGGCGGGATTTTAAGAGACATTTTTACGATGGGGGCTCGTCCCATCGCCTCTTTGAACTCGCTCCGATTTGGCGCCATCGATCATCCGCGCACACCTTATCTTCTAAGCGGCGTAGTGGCAGGGATTGGAGGATACGGCAACTGTGTGGGCGTCCCCACCGTCGGAGGAGAGCTTTTCTTTGACGAATCTTACAATGCCAACATCCTGGTGAACGCCTTCACGCTTGGGATCGCGGAGAAAAAACGCATCTTCACAGGGAAGGCAAAGGGGGTCGGCAACCCCCTGATCTATGTTGGGGCCAAGACCGGGAGGGACGGTATCCACGGCGCCACCATGGCCTCCGAAGCCTTCTCTGAGGAGTCGGAAAAGCGCCGGCCGACGGTCCAGGTGGGTGATCCTTTCACCGAGAAGCTTCTTCTAGAGGCCTGTCTCGAGCTTATGAAAGGGGATTGCCTGGTTGGAATCCAGGATATGGGCGCTGCCGGATTGACCAGCTCGGCAGCAGAGATGGCCGCCAGGGGAGGAACTGGTGTGGAGCTTGATCTCTCCCGCGTTCCCTTGAGGGAGCGGGGGATGACCCCTTACGAGATGCTCCTTTCTGAATCGCAGGAGCGAATGCTCCTGGTGGCCAAGAAAGGCAAAGAGGAGCAGGTCAAACGTGTCTTCGAGCGCTGGGATCTCGACGCGGTGGTGGTCGGCAAGGTGACGCGCGATCGGTTGTTTCGCGCTTTCTTCGACGGCGCAGAGGTGGTCCGCATTCCTGTTGCTGCGTTGACCTCAGAAGCGCCGGTTTATACCCGGCCTGCTGAGCGGCCGCAAAGCCAGGATGATGTGCAGAGGCTGGATTTGGAGAAGATCGAAGAGCCCGCGGATCTAGGTGCCGCCCTCAAGCGCCTCCTGGACTCCCCCAACGTTGCATCCAAAGAGTGGGTCTTTAGGCAATATGACCATTTCGTCCGCAGCAATACAGTGGTCGCGCCGGGCGCCGATGCTGCCGTAATTCGCATCAAGGGGACTGAAAAAGGGCTCGCCCTTACGGTCGATGGGAACGGCCGTTATTGCTATCTCGATCCCTATGTCGGTGGGATTCTGGCGGTGGCGGAGGCGGCGCGGAATCTCGCCTGCGTCGGCGCCCGCCCTATCGGATTGAGCGATTGCCTCAACTTTGGCAGCCCGGAGAGGCCGGATGTCATGTGGCAGTTTTCCCAGGTCGTCCAGGGGATGCGCGACGGCTGCATCGCCTTAGGCGTGCCCGTTGTGAGCGGCAACGTGAGCTTCTATAATGAAACCGATGGGGTGCCGATTTATCCGACGCCCACGGTGGCGATGGTGGGTCTGCTGCCGCAGGTGGCGCGCCATGTCACTCCGTGGTTTAAGTCTCCCGGCGATATCGTGGTGCTTCTCGGGCGTAGTCGGGAGGAGCTTGGGGGGAGCGAGTATCTTAAAGTCATCCATGGGTTGGCGAAGGGGACTCCTCCCTGGATTGATTTAAGGTTGGAGCGGGCGGTACAGCATTCTTGTCTTAAGGCAATCGACAAAGGCATTCTCCATTCCGCTCATGATCTGTCCGAGGGCGGCCTGGGAGTCGCGCTCGCGGAGTGCTGCATCAGCGGGCCGGAGAAGCCGCTAGGGGCAAGGGTCGAACCCAGGGAGATGATGCGCGGTGATGCCCGTCTCTTTGGCGAATCGCAGTCCCGCATCATCGTCTCTTTGAAGGAGAAGGACTTGAATCGTCTTAGAGAGATCGCTGAGAAGGAAGGGGCGCCGATGCAGGTGATCGGTGAGGTGGGCGGTTCGCGTCTGGTGGTTCATCCTCTGATCCGACTGCCGGTGGATGAGCTCAAGTCCATATGGTCGAGCAGTCTGGAGAGACGGCTTCGGGATGCTCGTTAATCGTATAATAGTTACTGGTGTATTAGTAGGAAAAACTCATCCAGTAACCAGTAACCAATAACGATGTTCGACAAATTGCGTGAAGAGTGCGCTGTCATGGGGGTCTTCGGCCACCCCGAGGCGGCCAACATGGTTTATCTTGGCCTCTACGCCCTGCAACACCGCGGCCAGGAATCTTCCGGCATCGTCTCCTCCGATGGCAAGGTCCTCGTCTCCCATCGCCAGATGGGTCTGGTGGCGGATATTTTTAAAGAAGAGGTCATCAAGCGTCTGGAGGGCGCCAGCGCTATCGGGCACAACCGCTATTCCACTTCGGGACAAAGCCATATAAAAAACGCGCAGCCGTTTGTTGTTGAATACGTTCAAGGTCCGATCGCGATTTCCCACAACGGCAACCTGGTCAACGCCGGGGTGCTGCGGGATGAACTCGAGGCCTCTGGCTCCATCTTCCAATCCACTTCGGATACCGAGGTGATCATCCACCTCATCGCCACCTCCAGAGAGACGACCCTTATGGGAAGGATTGTCGAGGCGCTGAGCCGCGCGCGCGGGGCTTATTCGCTTCTCTTCTTGACGCTCGACCGGATGATCGCGGCGCGCGATCCGATGGGCTTCCGGCCGTTGGTTTTGGGAGAGTTCAAGTCCGGCAGAACCCGTGGATTTGTCGTTGCCTCAGAGACCTGCGCTCTCGATCTCATCGAGGCCCAATATCTGAGGGAGGTGGAGCCCGGCGAAATCATCACCTTCGGCCCCAAAGGAATGGAATCATTGAAGCCCTTTCCTCCGGCCCCTCATGCCAAGTGCATCTTTGAATATATTTACTTTGCCCGTCCGGACAGTAATCTTTACGGGCGCAATGTCTATCTGGTTAGAAAGGAATTGGGCAGGCAGCTTGCCCGGGAAAACGGGGTGGAAGCGGATCTGGTTACCCCGGTTCCGGATTCCGGTGTTCCGGCGGCGATCGGTTATGCCGAGGAATCCGGATTGCCTCTGGAGTTTGGTCTGATCCGCAATCACTACGTGGGGCGAACGTTCATCGAGCCGCAGGAATCGATTCGTCACTTCGGGGTAAAAATCAAGCTCAATGCCCAGCGCGAGGTGCTGGAGGGGAAGAGAGTTGTTGTAGTGGATGACTCGATTGTTCGCGGCACCACCAGCCGCAAAATCGTTCGGATGCTACGTGATGCGGGGGCGAAAAAGGTTCATATGCGAATCAGCTCCCCGCCGACGACCGGCCCTTGCTACTACGGGATCGATACTCCCACCCGTTCAGAACTCATCGCCTCCGCTAGTTCGGTGGAAGAGATCCGCAAGTTCATCGACGCGGACAGTCTCTGCTATCTCAGTCATGAGGGCATGTACGGCTTTCTCGACGGCCGGACCCAGGGATTTTGCGACGCCTGCTTCAGCGGCAACTATCCGGTTCACTTCGACGACGAGGGCCACACCCGGCAGCTCCACCTCTTCGACGCCACGCAGCAGAGGTAGTCCATTAATGTGCAAGATGCAACGCTGACCATCTCTACTGGGAGAGATGGCTCCGGCGCAACTCTGAAATGAGCCCTTCAGTAAACTCCCTTCGAGGCTTTTTAAGAATGTGTTCGTAGAAAATCAAGACGATCTGATCATCGTTGTTACCAAACAAAGAATCGCGTCCTCCGGGATTGTCGGGTAAGCTTTTCCACCGGGCAGAGTAACCGTCCAACGTTTTGAGTAAAGTTTGGAGATCCTCCGCGCCACCTACATCTTTAAGGATCATCAGGCTCAATGCGCGATCAATCGGTCCCGGATAGATGGTAAGATCGCGGAGAAAATGTCCAGGTCCATATTTGTCGACCACCTTTATTGTCCGGAAGAGACTCAACATCATCTCATCACTTAGCCGGTGTTTTTTCTTAAGATCAAGCCATGTCTGATGGTATTCCGGCAGCACATACGGAGACCAGTGGGAACGTATTGGAGCCGGCGCTGAAAAAGATGCACGGGGCGGATTCACTGCACGAGAGACGAAACCGGATGCGAATTGATATCCTTGCCATAGAGCAAACAATCCAAAGGCGGCCAGAAAACCTGTTACCCAACCGGGTTTTAGGAAACTCTGAAAGCTGGTGGTTGGATTATGGGATAGAAGCTGAGGGAGGGGCTTGGATAGCGCCCGTAAAGCGACAAAAAAGTCTAAGAACTTTTCCTCCTTGTCTCCCAGAATGACCATGGCGCTCTGGCGCAGGGCCGCTAGTTTGCTATCCAGGGTTTTGATGTTCCCCTGGAATTGACAATAGGCAAGCAGAATGTCATTGCTCCCGGTTGCCGATATAGTGACACTAATCATGTGGGCCAAGAGGAAGGCCTCAATCA
>MGRY01000032.1:29425-29962 GCA_001799045.1 Deltaproteobacteria bacterium RIFCSPLOWO2_02_56_12
TAGCTTTTTCTTCAACCATAGCGGCTAACTTCTTTTGAGCTGTCGGCGGCGTCGGAATGCGAGCCAATCTACGATAAATCACCCCGATGTTTGGCCCGAAGCCCGTTTATCAATGGAGACCGCGTTTTGGGGGCGATGCCGCGTCTGCCATCCCGATGCTCCCCAATCGGATCTTCTTTGATCTCGTCTGGTTCCCGTTGAATCTCAGCCACGTCTACTCCAAGTGCGGCGGCAAGTTTCTTTAGCCATTTCGGATCTTTTATTTGCCCGCGGATTACGCGGGTTACGGTAGAAGGGTGACATTTCCAAAGGAGGGCCAGCGAGTCGCCGGTGAGTTCCTTGAGCCACATCAGGTACTTGATCTTCGGAGTATTGACTTGATATGCAATCTTTTGCATGGTTTAATAAAAGAACTTTTATAGGGTAATTGAATCATGCACTTATGTCAAGCAAGAAAGTAGCTGAAACTTATATCAAACTTGACCGTTTGGCTATTGGAGCCAGGTTGAGAACAGAGAGGCAGAGGCTTGGATTGAC
>MGRY01000033.1 GCA_001799045.1 Deltaproteobacteria bacterium RIFCSPLOWO2_02_56_12
GTCAGCACTGTCCCTTATGACAGCCAGAAACTCTTGGCTTAAGACATCCCAAGAGTGATCGGGTGGAATCAGCGGCATCGCCTGAAGAAGAAAGGCAGGTTGTCCTTTTGCCAGATATTGGGCGGCATCGGTCTCCATCCTGTTTAGATATTCCTTCACTCTCGCCTCGGACGAGACGGAAGCAAGAACAGCTTCCCGAATTTCATCTGTCCTCATGGGAAATATTGATTCACTGTGTCGGATGAAAAAGTTGACGTAGCCAGAGTGATCTACCCGGAAGGGGCGAGAATTACTAGGGGGGACATGCACGACAATTACATGTTTCCCATTCCGGAGAGGAAGGGGCTTTATCTGGAGGCCGGGAATGCGGGAGTCAATGCTGCTGCTTGCAAGCCTCTCAAGATCCTGGGCAACAGCCCCGCCATCATCAACTCCGTGGATCTGGGCATCCACCTCCAGGCTCTCCTGCGGTTCCTCAACTCCTATCAGGATATCACCGCCGTTGGCATTGGCGAAGGCAGTAACATCCTTCAAGAATTCGCGCTTTGCGCGGTCGTTGTTTCCGCTGAGTGTTTCTTTATAGTCGAGATGATGACCCTCGGGAACGCGCTTTTCTAGAAATTTTCTGAGCCCGGTTTCATCAAGGTTCTGGACTTCTGCCGACGTAAAGTACATGCTCTCCTCACTTTAACAATGGCTAGCGCAGGAGGTTAAAATGGAAATTTTTTAAGTCCCCGCTGTATCTTATCCCTGCCTCACAACCATCTCTCCAAACGGACTGCCGCCCGGCCTGAAGTCTTGGGCCAAGGTGGCTACGAAACATGCAAACTTCCAAACCTCTTCCATCTTTAGGTCGTCAGGCAAATTACGAACTTCAATTATTAGGCCTGGACGCAGAGGAAACCGGTAGGTGGACAGCGAAGAGGAGCCTTCTCCCGCGGAGCCCTTGAAGTTTTCTGCATGGGTATCCTTTTCGCTTGTTGATGTCGCAGTAGCCTTTCTTCCGTTATCGCCAGATATGCGTCTAGCGGATTTGGGGCGCCAGCCTACTGGATCTTGCTGATAAGCGAGAAAGTCAGAGATAGAACTTGCTACGCGGCTTTTGTACGTTTCAGCGCTTCGGGAAGTCAGACGTTGAGGATACTTGTTCATCAGACGACGCATCAAATCGTCAAGATGGTCCTGCGCCCATCTCGCTGTGTGAGGCTCGTCATCATCGACCATCTTTAGCACTGCCTCGCAAGCGCTCTTTCGAGCCAGGGCCGTCGTCGGATTGATCTCGCCTTTCTCTTTGATCCGGGTTAAGAAGGCCATAAAATCCTGAAACTCGTTGGGTTCTGTCATGATACCCTCCTTATGATTTTTGATGGTGAAAATATAATCACGGCTTGGCTGATGTCAAGTGGCGAACTAATCAAAGACAAGGTTATATGCCTCAACTAATTGATCTACAAGACGAATTATCAGGCAGTCATATATGAATCAAATTTTCTAGATGTGTAGAACTGATTTTTCCCTCTGTCCAATGGCTATTGACTGATTGTGTCCCCCACGTTAAGTAGCGGACTGTGGTTGACAGGCTGGGCCAGATGTTATATTTTGTAGGCCGAATGTAGGCTGTACAGATGACAAATGGCACTCAAAATATGACACGTGAGCCCCTGGGCAAACTTGAGGCTCAATTCCTTACAAAGGTGGCTGTCCGCCCAGCCTTTTCTATTGAGGAGGCGCGCCAGCTTCTCCGACACGGAAAAGAGGGTCCTACCCGCCAGTTTCTAGAGCGCTTACAGCGCAAGGGTTGGATTCGAAGGATTAAGCCGGGTAAGTTTGCGCCGATTCCTTTGTCTTCCGGCGAGACGCGCACGCCCCAGCTCCATGAATTTCTTATAGCTATGGAGCTTGTATCGCCTGCAGCCGTCGCTTACTGGTCAGCTCTCAACCACCACGGCATGACCGAGCAGATCCCCAGGACGGTATTTGTTCAAACAGATCATCCGGTTCGACGGCGTCCAAAAGAGGCCCTGGGTGTCACCTTTAAGATTATCTCTGTCAGCCCGCAAAAATTCTTCGGTGTGGTCAAGGACTGGGTTAATGAACAGCCATTCTCAATTACCGACAAAGAGAAGACTATCATCGACGGCTTGGACCTTCCAAAATATGTAGGCGGAGTTAGCGAGATCGCCAAAGCTCTCGCACAGGCCTGGGACGAGCTAAACGAAGCCAAGGTCCGTGAATACGCCGTAAAGATTGGAAACAGTGCTGCAGCCAAGCGCTTGGGTTACCTGATGGAAACATTAGGACTCGGCGATCCGGAGGCGCTGCGCAAAGCGATTTCTCTCGCTCCGGGGTTTTCTCCCCTCGATCCGACGCTTCCGAAGAAGGGGAAGCACAATCGGCGCTGGGGGCTCCTGGTCAACGTAGAGGTGGGGCAGTGATCACGAGTGCCGAACTTCATCGCGCAGCGGCGGCGGAGGGGTTGCGCTTCGACCAGGTAGAGAAGGATTATGTCATTCTATGGATTCTCCAAGGCTTGTCTCAGTCCGAATCCTCAGCTAAAGGATGGGTCTTCAAGGGTGGCACCTGTCTTAGACACTGCTACTATCAGGGCTATCGTTTCTCTGAGGACATAGATTTTACCTGTCGCCCTGAAAGCGGGGGACTGGAGGCGACCGAGGAGGCCTTGAGACGCGTCGCTGTTTGGGTGCAGGAGAATTCAGGTATCCGAATGGCAGCGAAGAAACCCCGCACTATTCCGGGAGACTTCCAGATGGAGATTCCGGTCGAGTACAATAGAGGCGGCGCACGCACGAGGGGACTGCCTGCTGTGAAGGTTCACCTGACATTCGATGAGCCGCTTTTGACAGACGCGGCGAGCTGCAATGTTAGGCCTCACTATTCCGACCTTTCTGAATTTCAGATCACGGCATACAGCAAGAAGGAAATCGTCGCGGAAAAGATGAGGGCTCTCCTTCAGCAACAGAAGAAGTGGCCCCGCCCCCGCGATCTCTACGATCTTTGGTTTATTCTGTGCCGGTCGGAAGAGAAGGTCGAACCCGGACAATTGGAAAAGCTTTTTATCGAGAAATGCCAAGTCCGTAAGATCGAGCCGGATCTTTCAGGGTTGACATCGGAGAACCTAAAAGAGTGGAATAGAGAGGCCTGGGAGAATCAGATGAAGCCGCTGATGAAGACCGTTCCGGATTTCGAGGAAGTATGGCGGGCCTGGGTTACTTGTTGTCAAAAAAGGTTTGGGCGCACTCGCTAAAAACATATGAAGCTCCCCTACGTCATCGACAACCAGACGCACGTTTTGGCTGATATTCTGAGGGGCCTGCTGACCGAGCATAAAGGCCGCTCGTTAGACGTGGCCACGGCTTACTTTACGGTCGGCGGCTTTGGGCTGGTCAAAGAAGGCCTGATGGATCTCGGAAACTTCCGTCTACTCCTGGGCGCGGAGCCGAGAAGCGGAGAACAAATTGGCCTGAGACCCGACACAGGGGTTGTAAAGGGACTCATAAGAAAAGATCTGGAAGAGATTCCCTTCGATGAAAATACCCTGAGGTTGGTTGAGGATCTGATCGCTTACTTGCAGCGCGAATCGGTTCAGGTACGTCTGCATGACAAAGGCTTTCTGCACGCCAAGTGCTGGCTCTTCTATTCCGACCGTCCGGGCCAGCAGATGCTCTTCGACCGCTTTCGACCCATTCTCGCCATCGTCGGTTCGTCAAATTTTACGTTCCCTGGGCTAACCTCGAATCGAGAGCTCAACCTGGCGCACAAGGTTCTGCTTGACACGACCGAAGCCGAAGACCGTGACGCGGCTTACGCTGTCTCGTGGCTGACTGATGCCAAACCGAGCGAACGGATCACAGTGGAGAACCGGCAACTACTGAAGAGCGAGGTTGGGGCTAGAGCAATCATAGACCTGGAAAGCTGGTATGAAAGGCAGTGGGGAGATGGGCTCGACTTCAAGCAAGATCTGATCGCTTTGCTCGACGCCTCCAAGTTCGGGCGCAAGGAGTACACTCCTTTTCAGGTCTACATGAAGGCCCTCTACGAATACTTCAAAGACGAACTTGGAGGGGAGGTTCCCACAGGAACTCGGTCGGCTGTGAACCTGGCGGAGTTTCAGGAAGACGCAGTCAAAAAGGCGCGGAAGATTCTAGCCCGCTATGACGGCGTCATGGTCGCGGACTCCGTGGGACTGGGAAAAACCTGGATCGGGAAAAAACTACTGGAAGACTTTGCCTATCACATGCGGCAGAAAGCGCTAGTAGTCTGTCCGGCGAGTCTCAGGGAGATGTGGGGACGTGAGCTGTCCGAGGCCAACATTGCCGCAACCATCTTGTCCCAAGAGGAGTTGGGTCGGGAAGAGTTTGATCCTTCTCCGTGCGGCGACGCGGACATCGTCCTGATCGATGAATCGCACAACTTCCGCAACCAGAACGCCCAGCGCTACGGGAACATGGAAACGCTCTTAGGGGCCAATGGCGGGCGGGGTCGAGAGGGCGGGCGGAAGAAAGTTATCTTGCTTACGGCGACCCCTATCAACAACGATCTCTTCGACCTCTACAACCAGTTTTCCTTGATTACTCGTGGAGACAGGAGTTACTTCGCCTCCTGCGGCATCGGCGACCTTTACAGGTATTTTCTCAAGGCCCGGCGCGACTCCCGTTCGGGAGACGGGGTCTTTGCGCTCTTTAACCTGCTCGAGGAGGTCGTCATCAGGCGCACTCGGCCATTTATCCGTATGGCCTATCCCAACGCCAGTATCCGAATACGGGAGCCGGATGGAACTTGGGTGGAACAGGCTGTCCGCTTTCCTGAACGGAAGCTCAAGACGGTCTACTACAACCTGGAAGCTACATACACGGGCATTTACGACGAGGTCGTATCAGGGATCGAGAGCCTGAAGTTGGCGCCATATAATCTGGAGGACTACAAGAAAGCCGGAGTGGAAGTAGACAAGTTTGAGGCAGGCCGGGAGGAAGCCCTGGTAGGTATCTTCAAAAGCCGCTATTTGAAACGATTTGAGTCGAGCATTGAGGCTTTCCGAATCAGCGTCCGAAGGGCGCTCGCCTTCCTCAAGACCTTTGAGTCCTACATTCTTGACGGGCGTCTCATAAAGAGCACCGATTTTCACAAAATCATTCGCTTCCTCTCCTCGGAAGAAGAAGAAGACGATGCGACACCAATCTCTCTGGCTGATGAAATTGATGCCAATGAAGAGGCGCGGGCTTTCCTTGAAACGTTAGGGACCGTTGACCCAACGACCTACGACCTCAGAAAACTGCATGATGCCGTCCAGCACGATGTAGACGTGCTCTCGCAGATCTGGCAGCGAGTGAAAGATATAAAACCTGCAAAGGATGCCAAACTGACCCAGCTCAGGGAGTTACTTTCCAAAGAGCTGAAAGGGAAAAAGGTACTGATTTTCAGCTACTATAAAGACACGGCCCGTTATCTCTACCGGCATCTCGGCCACCCGGACAATCCCGATGCCGTCGCCTTTTGTAAGAAGCTCGGCGGGATAACCGTGCGCCGGATGGATAGCGGGGCTGACACACAGGAACGGCAGCGAATCATTCAGGGATTCGCGCCAAAGGCGAACGGTAAGCCGGAGTGGACCGGAACCGAAAGAGAGATCAACGTGCTCATTTCGACTGATGTCCTCTCGGAAGGCCAGAACCTTCAGGACTGTGGTTATCTTGTCAACTATGATCTGCACTGGAACCCGACGCGGATGGTCCAGCGCGCCGGCCGGATAGACCGGATCGGCACGGACTTCGAAATGCTTTGGATCTACAACGTATTCCCTGACCGGGGGCTGGATCGCCTCCTGGGGCTTGTCGAAAGCCTGAGTCAAAAAATCGCCGACATCGACCGGGCGGGTTTTCTGGACGCAAGCGTTCTCGGAGAATCAGTTCACCCAAGAAATTTTAATACTCTTCGCCGTATCCGAGAGGAAGACGGGACAGTTATCCAGGAGGAAGAGCAGTTTACAGAGCTGGCAAGCAGCGAGTTTCTCATGCAGCAACTCAGGGCTCTCCTGGATGCCGGGGGAAAGGAGATGCTTGAGTCATTGCCGGATGGAATTCACTCCGGATTGGCAAAGGCGGGGACAAGAGGGGTCTTTTTCTATTTTCAGGCGCGCCAGAAAAAAGAAGAAAAAATCCACTTTTGGAAATACTACGACTTAAAAGAACAGAGGATTATCGACAACCGCTACATCGTTGCCAATCTTATTGCCTGTCAGAAAGACACCCCGCGCGTCGTTGATCCAGAAGTCTATCACTTGGTCTTCGACCTACAGGAAAGGGTCATTGAAGATGTATTGCGTTCGGTCGAAGAGCAAAGAGCCCTAGAGGTGGCGCCACGATCGGTTGATCCTGTTCAGCAAACTATGGCCACAATTCTTCAGTCCTACTTAAATCACCCCGAAGTGAATCGTCGGCAAGCTATTGAGGCCATTAAGTTTTTGAACCAGCCGATGCTGGCTGTGCAGGTGCGGAGGCTCAGACAAATTCACAAAGATTTTCAGGGGACGACTGATATCAAAATCCTCTTTTCTTCTATTGACGAACTGCGAAGCGGTTATAGCGGCGAGCAGGCTGGAAATCCCGTGAGCGCCCCAGTTGAACGGTTGACGCGGGAAGAGCTACGGCTAATATGCTTTGACTTTGTGACGGCGGGATAGAGACTCAGTAAGTTATCTCTAATAACGGTAGAGAATCCCCGCCCTCAGAGACCCGCGCCTCCTTTAACTGACGGAAAGTAAATTTCGATAACATCCTAATTAGCCGCCAAGAAGACAACCCAAGGCTAGAGCTTTGTGCGGCCCCAGAGCAGACATTCCCGGGCGGAGAGATGCAACGCCGGGTTGGCTAGAAATATCCTTCCATCAGCCTTTCGACCCACTGAGGAATTTTTGCTCCGGGGCGGCAGTCAAAGACGGGCAGATACGGCTTCAAATCTAGAACCGGCGTGCCATCAACCGCGTCTAATCCTTTTACGGTTAAAACCCTGCCCTGAACTTGGAGCAGCTCGACCGTAGTTATCCCGATGGGATTGGGCCGATGCTTCGCGCGTTGGGCGAAGGCGCCGACCAAGGGCATGTCGGGGCGCTCGCGCGGCCTGCGCACCAGATCGGCCGCTAAATCGAACGTCGATTGATGCATGAAGAATATTACTATGATGTGAGAGAATTGCTCGATGCCCTGGAGTCCGGCAGCCAGGGACTCTTGAAGATGAATCTCGGAGACGACACCGCCCCAGCCCTCGTCTCCGGCTTCGGTAACCGGCGATTTCACGGTTCCGATAGGTTCGATGTTCACTGACGGTATTTTGCCTTTCAATTCCCTGTCCGCCGCACCCCCTTTACGCTTCCGGCCTGGCACCGGTGAACTTTTCTATTTGCACCAAGTTGCTGACACGAGGAGCGGTCACAGGGCTTTCATTGTCAGAGAAGAAGATGTTCGGCGTGCAGCCCCAGTCCACACCCTCTTTGTCCGGCTCGTAGTTGCCTCCATGATGGATAACGATCATTCCCGGAAGAATCCGGGATGTAACGTAGGCGGGTATGACCCCCACGCCTTTGTTGTTGTGAATCCGCACAAGATCTCCATCTTTGACTCCGCGCGCTTGAGCGTCGGCCGGATTCATCCAAACGGCGTGGCGGTAGCAATCACCCCGAAGCAAGGGCACATTCCAGAACGTGGTATGATTGCGATAGCGCGGATAAGCGCTCAGGAGAAACAGCGGGAAGCGTTTTACATCGTCGTGGTCCATGCCCCTGTACATGGGTTGATAGGCCGGTATGGGCGGCAGATCACGCCAGTCATTGGGCAGGTTATCGATAATCCGTCCATCATCGTCGAGGTGGAACTGGCCCCTCTGCGACTCGTCACCGATTACGTAGCTGTAGAGCTCGATCTTACCCGT
>MGRY01000034.1:0-977 GCA_001799045.1 Deltaproteobacteria bacterium RIFCSPLOWO2_02_56_12
GAAAGGTATAGGCTGCCGCACGCAAGTCATCAAACAGAACTTTGTAACCTAATCTCTCATGGAACTGTGACCCCAGGAATCGGACGATATCCTGTCAAAAGCATCCGCAATATTTCGCAGCTTCCTTCGAGTGGAGTACCTACAAGAATCATACGCCACAAGTCAAAATCATATGCCCTATCTTTGTAGAAACGATTTTTCCATACCCAACTCGGAACCTGTCAATGAAATGAGACACTCCCCGTTGGAAGATTACTGTACAAAATCCTCCATCACCTGATTCTGACCCATAGGTAGATCCCTTCCTGACTGCTTTGCGTTCGATATAGGGCAATTATGGAAGCCGTTTTTCTGGCTGGAGCTGTCAATTTGCCCGATGATAGCTCCGAGCGCCTCGGAATCGCTCAGCGCAGCCGCCGCCTTGGGCTTGTTAATCCAGACCTGCTCGGGCAAGGCTGGCGGTGTGGGCAGGCCGCGAACGAATCGCTCAGGATTTTTCTCAAAGGCACGCCGCAGCACTAAGGCCCGTTTCTCTCTCTGCTGCTCTGCTTTTCCAAAATGAACCTCAAGGGGCGTTAAAAACCCTAGGCCACTATGATGATGCTCGTGGTTGTACCACGGAAAAAACTCTCCACAGAATCCTCGGGCATCTTGGTATGAGCCAAACCGCTCGGGAAACTGTGGGCGGTACTTCATCGTCTTGAACTGGCTCTCCGAGTAAGGATTGTCATTGGAGACATGAGGACGGCTGTGGGTCTTGGTTATTCCCAACTCCGCCAGCAAGAAGGCCACCGGCTTGGAGGTCATTGACGATCCCCGGTCGGCATGAAGCGTGAGACTTCCGGGCTCGATTTGCTGACGCTCCAGGGTCTGCTCAATAAGCCGCTTGGCCAACTTAGCCGATTCTCGATACGCCACCATCCAGCCCACCACGTAACGGCTGAAAATGTCCAGGATCACGTAGAGGTAAAAGTAAG
>MGRY01000034.1:984-17389 GCA_001799045.1 Deltaproteobacteria bacterium RIFCSPLOWO2_02_56_12
AGAGGTAAAAGTAAGTCCACTTCGTCGGCCCCAATAGCTTGGTAATGTCCCACGACCACACCTCATTGGACCGTGTGGCTAACAGTTCAGGAGCGGCATACCGAGGATGACGAAGCTGATCCCGCCGCTCTCTGACCTGGTGGCTCTCAGCCAGAATCCGATACAGGGTGCGCTCCGAGCACAGATACTGCCCCTCATCGAGAAGCGTGGCGTATACCTCTGCCGGCGCCTGGTCACAAAACCGCTCAGCGTTGAGAACACTCAGCACCGCCTGGCGCTCCTCAACCGACAATGCCCGGGGATGGCGGCTCACCTCTCTCGGCTCTGTTCGGGGACTTTGCGATCGGTAATAGCTCGCCCGTGCCACGCCCAATGCCTGACAGGTGGGCTTTATCCCCAAGGAACTCTGCTGCTCCCGGACCACCGCCATCAGTCCTTCTCTACGCTGTGCTTCAGTTCG
Source organism: Deltaproteobacteria bacterium RIFCSPLOWO2_02_56_12 (assembly GCA_001799045.1). Classification (GTDB taxonomy): domain Bacteria; phylum Desulfobacterota; class Binatia; order UBA9968; family UBA9968; genus UBA9968. The sequence goes on from MGRY01000034.1 coordinate 1,445, forward strand.
ATCCCCAGGATCTCCGAGACTTTTTTTTGGAGCTCTACTAAACCCTCCGCCCGCTCCGCTCGCGCCTTAAGCCGTGCGGTCTCCCGCTCCAGAACCCTGACCTTGTCGGCCAATGGATTCCTCGGCTTGGGCGAAGGTCCTCGCTTTCGAGACAACCCCTCCAGTTCTCCCCTCTCACGCTGCTTACGCCACTGGGTCAAGTTGGAGGAGTACAGCCCCTCGCGCCTAAGTAGCGCCCCAATCTCACCACGACCGCTGCAAGCCTCCGCTGCCCGTAAAATCCGCAGCTTGTACTCCGCCGTATATCGCCGCCGCACAGGCTTGGCCATCACTTCCACCTCAGAAGGAGATAACCCTAACCCATCCATCGTATCCATCATCGACTCCTTACTCGCCCCCTATTCTACACTAAACTCAAGGCGGGTAAGTGTCTCATCCATATTGGCAGAGAGGGTTCAGCGAGAAGGCTCGATTGGAGATGGAGGCCGAGTAGGAGAAACTATCCTTAAGATCACAACATATCCTTCCTGCGGCAGCGACAAGGTTAAAAAGGTCCGCCGCAACTGGACCGGAAGCTTCAATGGAAAGAGATACACGGTCCCCAACTTGCAATACTACGAGTGTCCGGATTGCGGTGAGAGAGTCTACGACCGCGACGCCATGCGGGAGATCGAGGCGCGCTCTCCGGCTTTCGAAGGGATGCACCCAAAACGCAAGTCGGCCTGAGGATCAGAGCGAGTTGACGTTGGGCGGTTTGAATCCGTCCGGCTCTAAGGTATACTGGGTTCATGCTGATAACCCTACCTCTAAAAGAGATGACCCTGCAAGAAAAACTTGCAGGCAATGAATTGGGTTGTAGCTCGGCGCTGAGATGTCACAGGTTGACGTGCTGAAAGAGAAAATTGCCTACCTCAAGCTGTGGCTCGGCATCATGGTAGTGACAGATATCAGCTTGGTCGGGTGGCTCCTAGGGAATTACGCCGTGGCGAATCGGGCATTGATCGTCGGAGATATGGCTGCAGTTCTTATCATCTCGTTTGGGATTTATGTTTTGCACAAACGAATCGAGAAGGAAATTGAAAGCCTGAAGGAGCTTTAATTATGCACATAGTGGTTGCAGTGATTATGGTTGCAGTCGCAGTGCTGTTTTTGTACGCGGCCCTCGACGCAACAAGGCACCCAAAGTAAGCGGTTCGGGCGGGCAGACCATCTGCTGGCCCCTCGGATCACCTGACACACCCTTGACAATCGGCTCGGCCGACCTTAAGTAACAGCTATGGTTGTTTACGACCTCATTTGCAAGAAAAATCACCGCTTTGAAGGCTGGTTTCCGAGCTTCGAAGGTTTTCAGGAGCAGTCGGTCAAGAAACTGATCTCCTGTCCCACCTGCGGCAGCACCAAGGTGGAAAAGATGCCCCACGCCTGCGCCGTGCTCAGCAATCGAGGAGACAAAGCGGAAAAGAAGGAGCCGGCCCAAACGGAAAAGGGTCCTGAGGTCCGGCTTACGGCAGAACAGGCTAAAGAGCTTTTGATCCGGCTCAACCATTACGTGCGCGAGAACTTCGAGGACGTCGGCTCCCGATTTCCCGAAGAGGCGCGCGCGATCTTCCATGGGGAGAGCGAAAAGAAGTCGATCCACGGCACCTCCACCCCACAACAGCGTGAAGAGCTCGACGAAGAGGGCATCCCTTACGTCATCCTCCCCAAACCCGAACTCGACAGCTGAAGTTTAACTAGCTTCATCCCTCATTGCGTTTGCCCCCTTTCCCCCAATCGCATAAGATTATTGCCAATAAGGAAATATGAAATGAAAAGATTTTCGCTATTTTTCTCGATGTTCACTTTCGTGCTGGTCGTTGCCGTGAACGGCAGCTATGCCGGGGCACCGAAGTCGGCCGAACCGCCACAGCCATCTCCTCTTTCGGGCAAGGTCAAGGAAGCTATTAATAAATCCGCGGGCCAAAAGCAGGCGGAAGTTTCCGCAAATAAGACTATTAAAGTAAAAAAAGCCTCCGGGCCTAATGCCTATACGGTAGCCGAGCTTTACCAAAAAAGCGCCACCCTCGACAAGAAAGAGGTTGTTGTCAGAGGCCTGGTGGTTAAGGTTTCGGCTGAGATCATGGGGAAGAACTGGATACACCTTCAGGACGGAAGCGGAGATCCTTCCAAGGGGACCAATGATATCGTAGTGACGTCCCAGGAGCTTCCTGCCGTGGGGGATACGGTAACGGCAAGAGGCGCCTTGTCTAAGGATAAGGACTTTGGATATGGATACAACTACCCTGTGATTGTGGAACAGGCAAGCATTAAGAAATAACATCATTGGCAGAAACGGGCACAAACACGATATCTAAAACACGGAGGTTATCTATGGTCCAAACGAACATGTATGAAGGCATGCTGGCGGAAACCGTCACCATTCATGGAGCCAATCACGATGTTATCAACGCCTACTTTGCCCGGCCTCTGGGCGCCGGGCCCTTTCCCGGCATGGTCGTGATTCATCACGCGCCCGGCTGGGACGAGTGGTACCGGGAGGCCACACGCAAATTCGCCCACTATGGCTATGCGGCTATTTCTCCCAATCTCTACTGCCGCGAGGGCCATGGTACACCTGAGGATGTGGGGGCCAAAGTGCGGGCGGCGGGTGGCGTCCCGGACGTTCATGTCGTGGGCGACATCGAAGGGGCGATGCGCTACCTGCGCTCGCTTCCCTACATCAATGGCAAGGTGGGAGTCTTTGGCACCTGCTCCGGAGGCCGCAATGCGTTCTTCCTGGCGTGTCGCGTGAAGGGCTTTGACGCGGCCGTGGAATGCTGGGGCGGGCGTGTGGTGATGCCAAAGGAAGATCTTACCCCCAAGCAACCCGTTGCCCCCATTGACTATACCAAGGACCTGTCGTGCCCGCTCCTGGGCATCTTCGGCAATGAAGATAAGAGCCCGTCGCCGGAACAGGTGAATCAGCACGAGGCTGAACTCAAGAAGCACGGCAAGAACTATGAGTTTCACAGGTATGACGGGGCGGGCCATGGCTTTTTCTACTACGATCGGCCAGCCTACCGGCAAGAGCAGGCGGTGGACGGCTGGAAAAAGATATTCGCCTTCCTGGAGAAGCATCTCAGTAAGTAAGCTCGTGGTTCGTGTTTCTACCGAGCACGATGAACGAGCACGGGCACGGAATTTCAGTAAGGAGGATGACTATGTGTACCATGATTACCCACCAGGCAAAGATCAACGGCAGCGGCAAGGGCAAGGACGGCTGGTTCGCAGTGAACCAGGTCAACGTTTCATATGACCACCCCTACCATGTGCCGCTGGAACATGCGCTGAACATCGACTTTGTGAATGAGGCTGAGGGTCCAGGGGCCCGGGTAGCGGTGGAGCTCACCCTGGAGTCGGCGCGCAACCTGGTGGAGACCATCCACGCGGTTTTGGCCCGGGCTCAAGCGGGCGGATATGGGGAAGAAAGTACCAAAGCAGAAGGATGAAGGGTTATTATTAACCAACTCAAATAGAGGAGAGAACTATGAAACTTTCCGTAAAATCCCTGACCATTACGGCAGCCCTTTATTGGGGCGGCACTGTCTTCTTCGTTGCCTTGTTCAACTACCTATCTCCCCCTTTCGGCAAGGCGTTTCTCGATCTCGTCAGCTCGATCTATCCCGGATATAAATCCGTGGGAAGCCTTGGCAGCGTGATTGTCGGGACTCTCTACTCCCTTGTCGATGGCGCGGTTGGCGGAGCTATTTTTGCCTGGATGTACAATGCCTTTTCGGATTGAGAAAAAAGGCCGTGGTCGTAGTGAGAATATAGGCGGTTTAAGGCGTGACGCGCGACGAGGATCTCATCGAGCAAATCAACACGCTGTGGCTACCCGTTTATCCTTTCATGGCCGGCCATCTGCTGGCGGCGTCAGGTGTGCGCTCCGGGAAGCTCCTGGACCTTGGTCCGTTCGCCGGCGGGATAGCCGTGAGCCTGCTCGCAAAAAGCTCAGGATTCCGTGCCAAGGTGATAGATCCATCGGCGCGAGTGCTGTGCTCTGCGCTCGAGTGGGCGCGTGAGCAGGGCTGCTCCTCACGGCTGGCCGTTCAGTTGTCGCCTGTCGAACCTATCCCCGAGCCCGACGGATCCTTCGACCTGGTGGCGGTAAGAGGCGCTTTTTTCTTTCTCACCCCGCTGCTTCTTCGAGAGGTCAAGCGAGTGCTTCGCCCCGGCGGGTTCGGATGGCTGGGCGGAGGTTACGGCCCTTTGACCCCAAAGGAAGTGATCGCGCCCTTAGCCGATCGTTCAAGGCGGCTGAATGAGGAACTGGGCAAAAGGAGAATTACTGCGGCGAAGTGCCAGGAGCTCCTGGCGGGCGCGGGGCTCGCCTCGTGCGCTAAAATCTCGACTGCAGGCGGACTATGGATCGAGGTGATGGGTTGAGGGGAGCTGTGGGATGAAAATTCAAGCTTGGATCAAACTTTTCGGCTTTCTTGACAGAATACAGCGTCTATCTTAGATTCGCCCCGTGAAAACCTGCCAGGACTCGAAGGGCATCGCTCTGGTAGTGGTCATCATAATCATGGTGATCTTCTTATCCATCACCGGGGCAAGCCTCCTCCTTAGCGGGCTCAATCTTAAATCAGCGAGCAATTACAAGAGCGGAACTGCTGGTTTGAACACAGCCGACGCAGGCATGCATCACGCCCTCGCTGTGATTCCGGCAGGAACGAATTTCAGCTACGGCTCGGGCGCCACTGTTGTTCCCGCCACACCTTTTGTCACTGCATCCTCGGGATTCAGCTATACTGTGAGCGCGACAAACGACCCGCCTACAAGCCCGAGTACCTCAAGAGCTATTCTTACCTCCACGGCAACAGGACCCAACGGATCCAAGAGAGTTGTTCAGGCCTATATTGGGAGATCGATCGCTTCGTGGGCTCCCCCGGGGGCGGTCTATATCCCTGCCGGCTCAGGATCGGACGCCAACTTCAATACCGCGGGGACTTTTTTCATAACGGGCAATGACACAAATTATTCGGCCGATGTCAACCTTGACGGTAGAGCCGACAGCACGAGCGCGGGTCCACGTACAGCCATTTATGGTGCGGCGACCTCCAACAGCTCCATCAATGCCCAGTTTGTTAATAGCCTGACCAGCACCGAGAAAACTAAGGTGCAAGGTAAGGATTATAACGCTTCTACTTCCCCCGCTACGCCGAGTGTTTTTACATCCGCAGTCTCGATCAATGTAACCGATCTCGTGAACAGCTTTAAAAGCGAGCCCGGTGCAGTGCAGTATCTTAGCGGTCTTTCCCGCAGTGCAACTGATTGTCCTACTCCCCGGCCCAATCCACCGCTTTCCACCTGCGTGTTCGGCACCGATGCCGCGCCTCAGATTACCTATATCAAGCAGGATAGCGGAACTATGCGCTTTGATACCGGAAGCACAGTTACTGGGAGCGGGGTGCTGATCATTGAGGGGAAAGCCAATTTATTTGGGAACTTTGAGTTTCACGGCATAGTCATCAGCCTGGCTCAAGGGCTTAGAGGACGCGAAGGAGATGATAGTGAGCTTAAATTTAAGCTCAAGGACGACGCGCGGATCTTTGGCGCCCTTCTCCTAGGTCCGACCGGGGATCAACTCAAATTCGACATCAAAGACCGCGCGGCTATCTACTACAGCAGCCAGGCTATCAACCCGGTTCAGACCAATTGGGGTTCCGTTCTTCCCCAGTCTGCCAAACTCATCGCGTGGCATGAGGTCATGCAATAGTAGCTTATCAGCCAATGGCTTTATGAGGACCGCGCCATCGGAAAGAACGCTTAGAGATTGCAGGGAATTGTAATCTCTCTTGTAAGGCGGGATGCTATGAAGAAACGCGTGCTTTTGGCTGAGGATCACCCGGATACGGCTGACCTGATCAAATTTGGATTAAATAGCCTGGGCTATGATGTTGAAGTGGCGGAAAACGGCCTACAAGCTGTAGAGAAGGCCGCTTCTGAGTGTCCTGACCTAATTGTCATGGACATGACGATGCCTGTGATGGACGGTCTTCAAGCAACCTCTCGAATACGGCAAAATCCAAAGACCAAGCATATTCCCGTATTGGCTGCCACCGCCCTGGCCTTGCCCGGCGATAAAGAGAGATGTCTGGCAAGCGGCTGTAATAGCTATATTGCCAAACCCTTTACCTGCGGGCAGCTAGATGCTGCTATTAAACAACTTTTTGCTTCCCCTACAGCGCAAGCATAATTTTTCCAGCTTTGGCCGCGCTTTCATAGCCCGGAAAATAAAGCCTTAAATCCGCCGAGTTTAGATCTCCTTTCCAGCTTTCTTTTCGTCAAGAAAAGAACCGATTCCTTATCTCCTCCGGGAAATTGACAAGTCCGGATAGGCGGGACTAAGCTGGACCCCGCCGAGACGCCGATTGCGCTCTCTACGGACAGGGTAGAGTATGGGCCTTAAACGGAAAGGAGAGGGCGCGTAAAGGCGCACACAGCGCTCTTTTACGCGAGGGATCTCGGATCGATTGAGGGAGGTGAGTATGGGTGACACTTATGCAAAATTTAGAGTAGCGGCGGTGCAGGCGGCGCCGGTTTTTCTCGACAGAGAAAAAACTACCGAGAAGGCCTGCCGGCTCATTCGCGCCGCGGGAAAAGAAGGGGCGCGCGTCATAGGCTTTCCGGAGGCGTTCATTCCCGGTTTCCCGCACTGGTTTGACTATCGTATCGCCAGGGAATGCAAACCCCTTATCAAGGAGCTTTTTAAAAGCGGCGTGGAAATTCCCAGTCCGGCCACTGATGCCCTTTGCGAAGCGGCCAGGGATGCAAAGGCTACCGTAGTCATGGGCCTTAACGAGCGCGACCCCGGAACCCTGGGGACGCTTTACAACACCCAGCTCTTCATCGGCCCGGACGGCAGGATATTGGGGAAGCACCGCAAGCTTGTGCCCACTTGGACGGAACGTCTGGTACACACCGGGGGAGACGCAAGTACCCTCAAATCTTTCGCCAGTGAAGTCGGCCCCGTGGGGGGTCTTATCTGCGGGGAGAACACCAACAGCTTCTATCGGCTGGCTCTCCTGCTCCAGGGTGAGAGGATTCACGTAGCGAGCTGGCCGGCCTTCCCCGGCAGGGAAAGACAAGACGCGATTGAAATCCGCACGCGCTACTACGCGTTCGAAGGCAAGTGTTTTGTCATCAGCTCTACCGGCGTTTTCAGCGAGGAAATGAAGGATTTGCTCTGCCCTACGCCGGAGCAAAGGAAAAAAATAGTCGGCACGGGGGCATTCTCTTCGATTATCAGTCCCACGGGGAAATATCTCGCCGGCCCTGATACGGGTGGGGAAAAGATCCTCTATGCGGAGGCCGATCCTGAGCTGATCATCGATGAGAAAATCAGTCACGACTTAACGGGACATTACAATCGCTTCGATCTTTTCACGCTGGTCATTGACGACCGCCCCCTGCGGCGCACACCTGTCTTTAAAGAGACGGAAGGGGAAGGCACGGAGGAACCTTTGCCTGCCCGCGTCAAACCCCTTGAGTCTTCGGCCAAGCCTGAGGAGGAGCCGGATTTTAGCTCAGCTAAGCCCCTAAAACGGAGGGGGTGAGGCAGTTGCTGGTAGATATGGGCTGCGCGCAGCTCCTCACAGATAACCGTGCTCCCGGTAGTAGCGCTCCGCCCCGGGATGGAGGGGAATGTTCAGCGGTCCATCCTCGGTGCTGCGGCAAAGCGAGGACATGGGAGGGACTTGAGCAGAATCATAGGGAATCTCCTCGCGCAGGCGGTCCAGGACCGCGGCCATATGATATGCGAGTTCGTCAGGCAGGCTCGCGTGCATGATGATGGGCCAGCCGCTGAAGTCGACGACCACGGTTGACTCCGGGATGTTGCCCTTGAGCCGGCCGCCCGCAAGCGGGGCGCGCTGAAAGCCGTAGCGCTCAAGCTTCGCCAGCGCCTTCTCTGAGAAGGGTAGAAAGACCATCCCGTGATCGAGCGCCACCTGTCCCCAGGAATCCATCCCCTCGTCAATGACCACGTCGATCTCGCCCGAGATGATCCCCTCGCGGCGCCGGGGATTGCTCGGTCTTACCACCGGCTCCACCGCGCCGCCCCATTCGGTGAAAGATTCGAGTTTAAGTCCGTGGACCTTGAGGAGCGCGCGTATGGCGAAGTTGACGCAGTCGTTATCGGCGACAGAGACGCGCAGCGCCGGGCGCTTTTCCTTAAGTTCTTCCATCGAGCGTATGCCCAGTTTGCCGGAGACGGCCACCACCAGACGATCCCAGGATGGGAAAACCGCCAGCGCCCTAAGCGGAGAGGAACGGCGGAACGGCCCCTTTCCCAGATAGGCCATCGTGGCGATCACCGACGGATTGAGCCAGACGATATCGAGCTTCCTCGATCCCACCAGCCGAGCCCCCTCGATGCCGCTGCACCATGCCGGGCTCACGGCAAAGGTGAAAGGATAGGGCGGCCCGGCTTGCCGAGAACTTCCGGGCATCTCCACCATCAGGCGCACGGCGCTGGTCATGAGCGTCGGCACATCCTCGTAGAGTCCGGCCAGAAGCCGGGTTGCGATCTTCGCCCGCATCAGGCTGGCGCTCATCGGCTTAACGCTTCGATCATCATACACCATGGGTACTTGTCTCCTTTAGGAAAATGCTAAACAAGATAAAAATAATCGGAAAGAAATGCCCTGTCAACACGTCTCGCTTCGATCCTTGACAAACCCATGGTTTACCATCTAGCAATGCTGGAGAGAGTGAAAAGGCGGAAAACTACGAAAGCGAAAAAGAGGCCCATCTGCCCCCAAGCCATAGCTAGAAACTAACTAAATGGATGATCGCGTTGAAATAGACCGGGCAGAGTTAAGAGGCGCGCCCATCCGGCCCTGGTCGTCGTTGCTCATCCGGGATTTTAGCCTGATCTGGACTTCGAGCGTCCTAGCCTCCATAGCGGTGCAGATACGAAACGTCTCTAACCTCTATCAGGTATACGAGCTTTCGGGCTCATCCTTTCAGTTGGGTCTTACGGGCTTCTTCCAGGCCCTCCCCCACATTATTTTCGGACTTTTCGCGGGGATGCTGGCCGATGTTTTCGACCGAAAAAAGCTGATCGCCGCCACGCACTGCCTGCATTTGGTGCCAAGCATAGCTTTGGGCCTGCTCACCGTGACCGGCGCCATTCAGGTATGGCACATTTATCTCTTTGGCATGATCTCCTCGTTCATCGAGGTCTTTAGCTGGCCGGCGCGAATGGCCATCATTCCGCGCCTGGTTCCGCTATCCTATCTGATGAACGCTATCACCCTGAACTCGATGATTCTGCAGTCGAGCTTTCTCTTCGGGCCGGCGATTGCAGGAGTCCTCATCGACTACGCTGGTCTGGCTCCCACCTATTTTTTTAGCGCGACCCTGCTCATTCCAGCTATTGTGGCAGTCCTCGCGGTGAGGAGCCCGGGCAAGCCTGAAGGCGAGAGGAGGCGCGTCAGCCTCCGGAGCATGGTAGAAGGAGTGGAGTTCATCTGGGCGCAGCGCATTATTCTCTCCCTTTTTCTGCTCGACTTCGGCGTCGTCCTGGTTGGATTCTATCGTCCCATTCTACCCATATTCGCCGGGAACGTCTTTAAGATGGGAGCCACAGGCCTGGGGATCCTTTACGGGGCGCCTGCGGTGGGCGCCCTTTTGGGCTCGGCATCGCTGCTCATGGCCGGAGACATAAAACGAAAAGGGGCTGCGGCCGTCATCGCCGCTCTCTTCTTCGCGGCAAGCCTGGCGCTTCTGGGGCTTTCACAATGGTTTTGGATGGCGGTTGTGGCCGTGTTGGTTCTTGGCTTTACTGATTCTATCAGCGTGGGAATCCGGCGCACTGTGGTGCAGTTTCTGGCTCCCGATACAATGCGCGGCCGGGCGGCAAGCCTCATCACCGTCTTTGCTCAAACCACCAATGCCCTGGGGGCGTTGCTTGCCGGAAGCGCTTCTGAACTGCTGGGAGCGCCCAACGCCCTCCTATTGGGCAGCCTTCTCTGCGTCTTCATGATCATCGGTATCAACCGCGCTATTCCTCAGCTCTGGCGCCACCGCTCCTGATAGAGAGGTTAAAGAGTTGAAGGGTTGGAAGGAAGTGGCGAAGGGGTAAAATTTTTGCTACAGAGAATGGAGAGACTTTAAGCGCAAAAAACAAGGAGGATTCAATGGCAAAGGCTAAGGTTCTCGTTTTCGCGCCCGCAGATCCAACGGGTGAAAGCCGTAAGATGCTTGAGGAGGCGGGTTGTGAGCTAATCCTGGGAGATGCATCCTGGGACACCCCGCAGGGGAACAGCGAAGCTGAGATGGCCAAATTGACGGAGGGATGCGATGCCCTTATGGGAACTTCCATCCGCAGCACGCCGATCAGCCAAAAAATCATGCAGAGTTCGAAAAACCTGCGGATCGTGGCCAAATTCACGATCGGCGTGGATGACGTGGACGTCGACGCCGGAACGGAACTGGGAATCCTGGTAACCCATGGCCCGACGGAATCCAACTGGGGCGGGGTTGCCGAAGGCACGATCACTAACATGCTTACCTTGCTCAAAAAAGTCCGGGAGCGGGATCGGCACCTCAAGACAACCGGGGAATGGAGAGATCCGGATCTCCAGGGAACGTATTTTGGTTCTCGCGCCTCAGACGGTTACAAGGGTATCACGCTCGGAATCATCGGTCTCGGCAGGATCGGGAGCCGCGTTGCCAAGCTCATGCGGCCCTGGGGGATGAGGATGCTCGCCTGCGATCCATACGTTCCCGACTCGAAGTTCGCCGAGTCTGGAGTGCAGCGCGTGGACCTTCCCGCCCTTCTACGCGAGTCTGACATCGTCACGCTGCACGTGGTGCTGACCAAGGAGACCCGGCACATGATCAGCGGCCCGCAACTGGCCATGATGAAGCCCACGGCGATTCTCATTAACACGTCGCGGGGCTTCTGCGTGGACGAAAAAGCGTTGATCGAAACGCTGCAGAAGGGAAAGATTGCCGGGGCGGCGCTCGACGTATTCGAGAACGAGCCTCTGGCGCCGGACAGCCCCCTGCGCAAAATGGGCGACAAAGTGCTCCTTTCGCCCCATATGGTCTCTTCCAATATCGGCAGCGGGCTCAAACCCGGTCTTCTTTGGGCAACCCGGTCGGTGATCTCCGCCCTGCGCGGCGAGGTTCCCGACAATGTCTACAACAAGGAAGTCATTCAGCAATGGCAGAGCCGCTTTGGCGGTAAGAACCTACTATGAAAAAGAAACGCTGGGAGCCGGCGAAATCCGTCCCGCGCGAGCAGATCATCAAGGACGCCAAAAAAGTCCTGGCCATGCCGGATATCCCGGTCAAGAAAACCGAGGAAATCATTCGCATCCGCACCCTGGAAATGGACTGGGATATCGGGGCCGTGGTCTATGGGCCTGAGGACCGGGCGCGAATCCCGGTGGCGCCCGACGGAAAAAAAGCGGGCATCTTTCTCCTCCATGGGGGATCGGGGGACTTCAAACACATGGAGCGCCTTTCCCTCTTGCTTGCCGGCAAGTTTGGCTACAAGGTTTTGGCCGGCACCTTTCCCGGCAGGTTCTACTTTCCCGATCCGAGCAGAGATTGGCCCGGCGATACCATCCATCCCGACGGCACGGTGCGCACGCCGATGTGGCAAGAGGGCGAGGTCATCAGCGCGGATGAGTACGACGTGGTCAAAGACACCTCGATGAAAGACCGGTATGGGACGCGCACCCTGGCGCGGGCCAAACCGGGGACGAATTTTTACTACCGCATGGCCGGCTGGCCGGCAGCCTTCGAGGAAGGAATGAAGGAAGCAAACCGGCGCCATTTCCCCGAGAAGGAATATTCCGTCTATGGCCAGGGCCACTCCACGGGCGGCCCGTTTATTTGCATGTTATGCCAGCGCATCCCCAACATGGCGGGCATGCTGGCGACGGAACACTCCCCTTTCGGTTACCTCTGCGCGGCTCGAGACCTATGGGGAGGCGACATGGGAAAGGTAGCGGGCTTCAAGCGCGTAAAGAAAAAGAGCAAGCCCAGGACCGACCCGTTCAACGAACTTTACATCCGCACCTGGCGCGACCGGGCGAGATACGCGGGTCCGGAGGCCCTGGGCCAGGAAGGTCCCACTGCCTTGATGCGCCTTCCGGCGCTGATGGAGGATATCCTCGATTACTGGGAGCGATCCAAGAAGCGGCCCAACTTCAAGGCGGAGTATATCGTTACCCATAATATTCGGGCGTCATTGAGCGCGGCCGCCAAGGCGAGCGCTGAGCGCCTGAAGATGAATTCCGAGGAAACCGGGGCCCTGGTTCAGCGCTATCTGGGTTACACTCGGGAATTATCCGGTCGCGAAGTGAAGCCGGTGCCGCCGGTCTGGTTTTGCATCTCCAAGGACAGCCGCGATCACAGCCCGGAGGTCTATCGGGAGGTTATCATTCCAGGGTTTCAGAAGATGAAGCCGCCGCCCAAGGCGAGGCTCACGCGCTTCGGCGCCGGCGTGCATGTGTTCTGGAATCCCGAAAAGGATCTTCCCGTGGGCATCGCCCCCGCCATCGCGCACGCATGGAACGAGGCGATCATGGAAGGCTATTTCGCGCTTTAGGATCGAACCGTTCCCTGCGCTGCGGCGCTCAAAAGCAAAGAAAGGAACAAGTGAGGAAGGTACCATGAGGGAAGTTCATTTTATCGATACCACGCTGCGCGACGGAAACCAGAGCCTTTGGGCTCTGAATATGAGGACCGGGGCGATGCTCGCCATCGCCGGGCAGATGGACCAAGCCGGCTTCGAGTCTATGGAGTTTTTTGTCACCGCCATGTTCAAGAAATACGTGCGCGAGCATAAGGAGAATCCCTGGGATTGGCTCAGGCTGGGCACGAAGCGCTTCAGCAAGACGCAGCTCAGGTGGCACGGAGGTCTCCATGGCAGCTTCGAAAAGATACCGGATTCTGTCTATCACATCATGGTCGAGCGCGCCGTTTCCTACGGCTTCACGCTCACCCGAACGTCAAACTCGTGGAACGATTATACGGAGTTCAAGGAGGAGATCGACGGGCTAAAGAAGATAGGGATGGAGACGATCGCGAATCTCATCTATTCGGTCTCCCCGCGACACACCGACGAGTATTACGCCGAGAAGGCGCGCGAGGCGGCCGCCATCAGGCCCTACGGTATCTGCTTTAAGGACGTCGGCGGGCTCCTCACGCCAGAGCGCGCGCGCACGCTCATCCCGATAATCCAAAAAAACGTGGGCGACGTCCCCCTGGAGTTTCACGGACACTGCAACAGCGGCCAGGCCCCGCTGTGCTATCTGGAGGCGATCAAACTCGGCCTCACAAGGCTGCACACTGCCGTCCCGCCGCTGGCAAACGGCTCTTCCCAGCCCTCGATCTTCAATGTAGCAAAAAATGCCCGTGCCCTGGGCTACACGCCCGTGGTGGATGAAAAGGCGCTGGAACCTGTGGAGCGCCATTTCACTTTCGTCGCCAAGAGAGACGGCCTGCCCATCGGGAGGCCGCCGGAGTATGACTATTCGATATATCTCCACCAGGTGCCCGGAGGGATGATCTCCAATCTCCGCCACCAGCTCCGTCTTGTGGGAATGGAAGACAAGCTGCCGGCGACGCTGGAGGAATGTGGTCGCATCCGGGCCGAGTGGGGCTATCCCATCATGGTGACCCCGCTGTCCCAATACGTGGGCAGCCAGGCGGCGATCAACGTGATCGTCGGAGAACGCTATAAGGAAGTCACGGATCAGACTATCCAATACACGCTCGGACTGTGGGGTAAAGAAGGCGCCGAGCTGATGGAGCCTAACGTCAAGGACAAGATCCTAAACAGGCCGAGGGCCAGGGAGTGGGCCGGATGGCAGCCGTCCGGCCTTTCCATCCAGGAGGTACGGCAGAAGTACGGCGGGCCGGGTGTCTCGGACGAGGAGTTGGTGCTGCGGGCCTTTGCCGGCGAAGATGCGGTCAAGGCGATGCAGGCCGCCGGCGCGCCAAGGGAGTATCTCAGCGCCAGCCAGCCGCTGGTTTGGCTCGTCGAGGAGCTCGCCAGTAAGAAAGAATACACGCAGGTCTACATCCGCAAGCCGGGCCTCTCGCTTACCTTGGAGAAAAAAAACCACGCCTAAGGGCGCGAAGCCAAAGTAAAAGGAGAGACTTTGGGCACCGAAGAAAAGATTCTGTGTGGGATCATAGGCCCTCAGGTTCACCGCCATCTGCCCATCAACCTCGAGGAGGTGCAGGCTTATCTTCGGCGCGCCGAGGATCTGGGTTTTCACAGCGTATGGGTGACGGAACAGTCCGGTTTCAACACCGGGGCCAGCTCCCTGGAAGGCGTGACTCTCTTGAGCTACGCGGCGGCAGTGACCTCGCGGCTGCGCTTGGGGATCGCCGTGCTGTTGATTACGTTGCGCAACCCTGTTCACTTGGCCAAAAGCCTGGCGAGCCTGGATCAGCTCAGTCAGGGCCGGTTGATTGTCGGAGTGGGCCTGGGCACCGACACGGGGCTCTACAAGGCCCACGGCTTGTCGCCGGAGCGCCGGGTGGCCCGATTCAACGAGGCTCTTAGCTACATTCAGAGGCTGTGGACGGAAAAGGATCTGACTTTTGAGGGGCAGTTCTGGCAGATCAGGAATGCCAACTTGCTGCCCAAGCCCTTTCAAAAACCGCATCCGCCGATCTGGTTTGGAGCCCGCGCTCCCGCCGCGCTCAAGCGGGCAGTCAGATGCGGCAGCGGCTTTATTGGAGCCGGCTCTTCGTCCACTGCCGATTTCAAGTCCCACGTCCAGACCATTCGGCAGGAGCTTGAGGCGGCCGGTAAGGATCCCGGGGAATTTTTCCTCGCCAAACGGGTCAATCTGGCCGTAGATCGGGACCGCGAGCGCGCTCGCAGGCGGCTCAGGGAGTGGTTTGGAACCTATTACCACAGGGCTGATGAGGCGGATCGGGTTGCGGTCTGGGGCAGCCCGGAGGAGTGCGTAGAGCAGCTGCAGGAAGTCGTCTCCGCCGGGGCCCGTCTCGTGGTGCTGAGCCCGGTCTTCGACGGGATGGAGCAGATGGAGATTCTGGCGCGAGAGGTCGTTCCGAGCCTCACTATCCGGAGAGCTTGACCGAGGCCAGGCGGACCTCTCGCTTACCTTAGAGAAAAAACAACGCCTAATCGAAGGGAAGAAACACAAAGGGATGAATCTACTGAGCAAAAGTCGGCTTGAATTAGGTAAAACACTATGGTAAAGATTACACAACAAATTGTGGTGTGCGCTATGGTCAAAAGTAAGGCGAAGAAAATCATACAAGTGCCGATCGAGGACGAACTGTTGGCGCGTATCGACGCTACGGCAGGTGTAGTCGCTGAGAGTCGCGCTGCTTTTATTCGGGAGGCCTGCAAACACCGCTTGAAGAGTTTGCAAACTAAAGAGCTTGATCGCCTGTACGTGGAAGGGTACCGAAAGAGGCCGGAAGAGCTGGACTGGGCTGAGGCGTCGGTTAAGCTGCTTTCCAAACGGCTTCCGAAAGAAAAGTGGTAAGTGAAGCGCGGCGAGGTTTGGTGGGTTGAGATGCCACCGCCGGCCGGACGGCGGCCAGCGGTGCTGTTAAGCCGGGATTCGGCCTACCGCGTGCGGGCGGCCATTACCATCGCTCCGATAACACGCACCATACGCAATATACCCGTGGAAGTCCTCTTGGATCAAAGCGACGGAATGTCTACCCGTTGCGTTGTGAACCTAGACGATATCACCACTTTGCCCAAATCTCTTATCAGGCAACGTGTCACTGCCCTCTCGGCGGAAACAATCCAGAAAATCGACGAGGCCATCCGTTTTGCTTTGGATTTAAACTAGCCTGCAGAGAGGCAGGTCCGTGCCTAGGTTGAAGGTCAAGGCGATCAACCCCGTGGAGTTTATCAGAAGCGAGGGCAAACGATATGGCGAAAGT
>MGRY01000035.1:0-172 GCA_001799045.1 Deltaproteobacteria bacterium RIFCSPLOWO2_02_56_12
TGGCCCGAGCGGTCTTCTGGACTGCTGCAGGGATGAGGTGAATCTAATCGAAGCGGGAAAAAACTACGGCTGGCCAGAGATTAGAGGCGACGAAACCAAGGAAGGTATGGTTGCGCCCCTTCTTCATAGCGGGGAGAACGAGACCTGGGCTCCTGGCGGCGCCACTTTCGTT
>MGRY01000035.1:282-6602 GCA_001799045.1 Deltaproteobacteria bacterium RIFCSPLOWO2_02_56_12
CTTCTTCGTGCGCCAGTTCGGCAGGCTGCGCGACGTTGCCGAAGGACCGGACGGAAAGATTTATCTTCTCACGAGCAACCGCGACGGCCGTGGCCGGCCCGCCCAAGACGACGACCGAGTGCTACGACTGGTTTTCAAATAACTATCAAGCGGGTTGACTCATAACTTGACTTACACTTGACTGATAACTTGACTCACACTTGACTTATTTGTAAGCTGGGTCATGGCTTATCAGCCCAGCTTTACCGTTACATCGCATCTCCTTAGCACCATTGAGAACATCGCTGTCCTTCGAGAAAAAATACTATCAGCGACGATCCAGGTACCTTGGATTCTCACGCTTCAGAGGGAGGCGCGAGCCCGGAATACGCATGGTTCTACCGCTATTGAGGGTAATCCCCTAACCCTGGAGCAAGTCCAGGCGCTGGAAGAGGGAAAACCATTATCGGCAGTGACAGACCGTTCTCGGTGGGAGGTTCTCAATTACTTTGCTGGGCTTCGCTTTATAGAAAAGCGAGTAAATAAGAAGCCCATCACACATGAGGATATATTGAAGCTCCACGCGATCATCGGAGGCATGGTGATGGATCAGGGTAAGGCCGGGCGGTATCGAGACATCCGAGTGAGGGTGGGTCGTTATCTCCCCCCGCCTCCAGAACAGGTCTCCGGCCTCATGTCGGAATTGCTGGGTTGGTGGAACGAAGAGGCCTCTAAATGGTCTCCAGTCGTTACCTCTGTCATCATCCACTATCGGTTTGAGGAAATTCATCCCTTTGCAGATGGCAACGGACGCACGGGGCGTACGCTGGCCCTATGGGAGCTTTATCGACGGGGGTTTGACACACATTACATTTTCTCTGTCGATGAGTTCTATTGGGAGGATCGCCCGCGCTATTATGAGGCCCTGGATGCGGTGAGAAAACAGGCAGGAGAACTGACTGGTTGGCTCGAATACACGGCGGAAGGTCTTCGGCTGACGCTTGAAAAAGTATGGTCACGAGTTCAGCGGCTTACGGCAGAAACCGGGTCAAGGAGGATGGTCCTGCGTCCAAAACAGGAGAAGTTGCTTGATATGCTCAGGGATCATTCGAGCCTCACGCCGCGACAAATATGGGAGGGGCTTGGCGTATCGAAGCAAGGTGCTATGGATCTTCTGAATCCCCTGATGGAAGCAGGACTAGTCCGCCGGATCGGGACTAGAAAGTCAGGTCGATATATCCTAGCCTAGACAGAGACAAACTTAGGTTAGAGAAGTGATTCGTCCGTGTAAAGCAACGGAGTTTGAGAAGATATGTGAGATCATCAACGATGGGGCCGGAGCCTACAAAGGGATCATTCCCGCCGACTGTTGGAAAGAGCCCTACATGTCAAGGGAAGAGCTTCAGCACGAGATGCATGAAGGAGTTGTATTCTGGGGCTATTACGACCGGGGAGAATTGATCGGCGTCATGGGGGTTCAAAACGTTCAGGATGTCACCCTTATCCGGCACGCCTATGTTCGGACGGCTAAGCGTAACCAGGGTATAGGCGGGAAACTTCTCTCCCGCCTCCGGCAGAAAGCGACGGGACCGGTTCTCATTGGGACCTGGTCAGATGCCGTTTGGGCCATTCGCTTTTACGAGAGGCATGGCTTTAGAACAGTCTCCTCAGAGAAAAAGGATCAATTGCTGAAGAAATACTGGTCAGTGCCAAAGAGACAGATCGAAACCTCGGTGGTTCTGGCGGACAACGCCTGGTTCCGGAGCGCTCAACGTGCGGGAGGTGGCGCCTGAGCAGGTGGGGTATCCCTTACTCTCGCCTTCGATTGGCGCTAAAATAGACGCGCTTGAAGAGCCGTGATCTATGCTCCCAGCCCCTTTTACCCCCGACTTTCTTAATCGTTTAGAGGCCTTGAGGCTCAGAACGCGCAGGGAGTTTCTCGGCAGCCGGCCGGGGAGCTACTCTTCGCCGCGCCGGGGGACCAGTCTCGAGTTCGCCGATTACCGCAGGTACTCTCCAGGCGATGATATCCGCTACATCGACTGGGGAATCTTTGCCCGCAGCGACCGTCTTTATGTGAAACTATTCCGTGAAGAGGTGGATCTCTTCGTCTATCTATTTGTCGATGCCAGCGGCTCCATGGCCTTCCCTTCGCTGAAAGAGAAATTCTCTCCGGCCTGTCATGTCGGCCTCGCCCTTGCCTATGTGGTCTTGGCCAACCATGACCATGTCAAACTCCATCTATTGCAGGGATCTGCCGCTTTATCGGCCTCACCTTTTTACCGCAGGCGCCACAAAATCATGGACTGCATCAATTTTTTCTCTTCGGCTGTTCCTGGGGGGGTGCTGGAGATGGCGCCGGTTCTGGGAGAGCACCTTAAGCGGATCCGCCGCCCCGGCAAGGCGATTCTTGTCTCCGATTTCCTCATGCCTTTGTCTTCTTGCCAGCAGGGATTGAATCTGCTGCGCGCGTTGAACCTTGATATCTCTGTGATCCAGGTCTTAAGTCGGCAGGAGATCGACCCGCCCTTTCCCAGCGGGGGGCTGTCGTTGGTGGACAGCGAGAGCCAGGCGGAACTGAGGCTCCGGTGGAGCGGGGATCTCCAGCGGGAATATCGGGAGATGTTGGAGCGCCACAACCTCCAGCTTAAGAGTTTCTGCCATCAGGCCGGAATCCATTATTCTCTGTTTGTGGCGGGGGAGGAGCTGAGTAAATTTATCCTGGAAACCCTTCCCTCGGTCGGTCTTTTTAAGTAGTCCGTATGGAGTTTCTAAATCCGGCAGCCCTCTACGCCTTTTTCCTTCTGCCTCTCCTGCTGATCCCTTATCTTATTAAGAGGAGGCCGCGGCGGCTGGTTTTTTCCAGCCTGCTCCTCCTGCGAGATCTTTCCACCGCCGCTTTAGGGCGCCCGTGGGGAAAGCTCTATCTTCCGCCGATTTTTTTTCTTCAGCTCCTTCTCCTTGTGCTTTTGATCTTAGCCCTGGCAGAGCCGGTCCTCTCTGTGCGGCCACTGAAGGTAGCCGTCATCCTCGACAACTCTGCGAGCATGCAGGCGCTTGAAGGAGAAAAGAGTCGTTTTGAACTGGCCCGGGAGCAGGCGCGCGATCTACTGGGCGGTTTTTCGCCCAAAGCTCAGGTCGATCTCTATCTCACCGTTCCGAGAGTGGAACGGGTAGGGAGAGAGGCGCTGGCGCCCGGGGAGGCATCCGCTCTCATCGGTACGCTTAGACCCTATGACTTGGGTGAGCCTCCGGACTCTTACGGGGAAGAGCTCACCGGGCTGGCAAAGGAGATGAGCTATGAGCGCATCTTTTTACTTACCGATCATCCGGTGCGCGGCCAGGATGGAGTCATTCGGGCCCTCTCTATGGGCCGATCTAAAGAAAATCTTGCCATCACTTCATTCCAAATTACCCGTCCCTCATTTGCCTCAACTCAGTTGGAAGCCAGAGTCGAGGTTACGAGCTTCTCCTCAAAGGAAGAGAGGGTGAAGCTATTGCTGAAAGGGGGCGGGAAGATTCTCTCCGCCCGAACTGAGACCGTAGCCCCACGAAAGAGCGTTGCATCGTCCTTCGAGGGTTTCCCTCTCTACCCCGCCTATGAGGCAGAGATCGAGGTAAAGGATGCCTTAGCGCTCGATAATCACCGCGTCGCCATTCCGCCTGCGTCCCGGGGATTGGAGATCCTTGGGATTTCTCCCCGGCCGGAATCACTTGACAGTCTCCGCTCCATTCCAGGTCTGAACCTGAAAATGATCCCACCCGGGGCCTATGAGAAGAGCAGGAGCAGGGGACATTCGGTAGAGATATTTCATTTTTCCGCTCCAGCTATCCTGCCCCAAAAACATGCCCTCTTTGTGCTTCCGCCAAAGGACAATCCCCTGGTCGCCGTAGGAGGCGCCCTGTCTCGACCTCTCATATCAGGCTGGCGCGAACCCCATCCGCTGACGCGCTACATCAACTTCGCTCTTTTTCGCCCGTCCTATGCCCGGTCCTTAAAAGCGCTCTCCTTTGGGGACACTGTTATCCAGAGCCCCGAGGGGGCTATAGCCATCGGGCTGGAGCAACAGGGTTTTCGCTATCTGGTTCTTGGATTTGATCCTTTCCCGTATCTCGGACGTGAGAATCTCCCGATATCGATCTTTACTTTAAACCTCCTGGATTGGTTTTACGAAGGGCCGGATGGATCAAGCACCGGCACGGGCGAGCCGCTTCGTCTGCGGGCGCCAACTAAGGGTGGTATCCTGGTGACTCCCAAGCGGGAGAAGTTCCCGCTTGACCAGGAGCAAGAGTCCTTTTCCCTTACCTTTTTCCAGGGAATCTATGAAGTGAATCGAGGCGAGGAGAAGGAGGTCCTGGCGGTAAATCTGCAGGATGCGAGGGAATCCGATCTCACCAACCCCGCACCCATCCAGCTCAGAGAGGAACCTGCCGCGTCAGGCAGCCGCTCGTTCTTTTTCACCCTTTGGCCCTATCTCCTCTTGCTCTCGATCTTGCTTCTCTTTGTGGAGTGGTATTTTAACCCGCCGGCCACTCAGTCATGAAAAATTTGTTCTCTAATCTCCATTTGATCCGGCCTCTTTATCTCTTGCTGCTATCGCTGCTGCCTCTGCTTTGGCTGCGGTTACGCGGGCGCTCTCTTACGGTGATTTTGTGGCGCACGGTGATTTTTTTGCTATTGATCTTTGCCCTGGCAGATCTGCAGCAGATCGGGGGGGGGTCTAAAAGAGGCGAACGCATCTTTGCCTTTGACCTTTCCCGCAGTATCCCTGAAGAGATGAAAAATTGGATGGCAAAGCAGGGCATGGCCCCTCAGCCAGGCGACCGCACCTTTGTTTTTGGCGGTGAGGCCAGGGAAGCGAAAGACTGGGATCGGTGGGTCCGAGGAGAGGTACCTGCTCTTCCCATCAAGCCGGAACAGACAAACCTGGAGGCGCTCTTCTCCGCTCTTTTGCGCTTGCCTCCCGCCCCGCGCTCTCTCTTCCTCTTCACCGATGGCTGGGAGACCCAAGGCAGCGTCGAGCGCTTGCTTCCCACCCTTGCCCTCTCCGGCATGAGGGTTTTTCCCCTGCTGCCGCCCGATCGCCCCGCAATAGCCAATGTGGCGGTCAAGAAAATCGTCGCGCCGCATCAAGGCACAAGCGGAGAGGGGATCAACTTGAGGGTCATGGTGGAGAACCAGAATAGCAAAGCGGCAGAGGGCAACCTGATCGTAAGACGCAGCGGCCAGCCGTTTAAGAATGAGGCGGTTAAGATTCCTCCGGGAACTCATATCCTCGCCTACCAGACCACTCTCCCGGAAGAGCCGATGGTCTCTTTTCAGGCTAATTTTATTCCCCGTCAGCCTGGGTCCGATCTCATTTCCCAGGACAACCAAGCGACGGCTTGGGTAGCGGTGCGCACTAAAGCAAAGATTCTCCTTCTTAATGGCCGGAGCGGTGAGGGCAGATACCTGGAAGAGATCCTCAGGCGGCGCGGCTTCGAAGTCACCTCGCTCACCCCCGGTGCTCCCCCGCCCCCTCCGGCGGGATACAGCATCGTGGTTTTTAACGACATTGAGAGAGAAAAACTCTCCCCCGCTTATCTTGCAGGGATCGAGCGGCACGTCGCCGAGGGTAATGGCTTTGTCATGCTTGGGGGCGAGGGGAGTTTTGCCCCTGGCGGCTATCGACAAACGCCGATCGAGACGATCCTGCCCGTGGAGCTTAAAGAGCCCGGGAAAGAAGAGAAAAATCGGGCTGTAGTTCTCGTGATAGATAAATCCGGCAGCATGCGGGAGGAAAACCGGCTTCTCTACGCCCAAGAGGCGGCCAAGGCAGTGGCGGCGCAGCTCAAGGATGATGATTTGCTCGGCGTGCTGGGCTTTGATGTCGAGCCCTTTGTGGTGGTTCCTTTAAGTCCCATGGAAAGGGTTCGCGGGACCGTATTGACTCAGATCGATCGTTTGAAGGCTCAGGGGAAAACCTACCTCTATCCGGCTATCGTGGAGGCGAGACGCCAGCTCGAAGGGCAGAGCGCAGGACGGAAGCACGTGATTGTCCTGAGCGATGGTGAGACAGGCGGGAGCGGGAGCGATTATGTCGATCTGGTTACCGTCATGAGAGAGGAGCTCAAGATAACCGTCTCTACGGTAGCCATAGGCGATCAGGCGAACATCCCGCTTCTGAAAAGAATCGCCCAATACGGCGGGGGCTTTTTCCATCATACTTATGATCCCCGGACGCTGCCCCAGATCGTTCTGCAGCAGCTCCGAGAAAAACCGGCGGGGCCTCTGGTGGAAAAGGATTTTACCCCGGTGCCGGTAGGAGGCTCGGAGATCCTGGCTGGATTCGCTGAAAAGT
>MGRY01000035.1:6660-7835 GCA_001799045.1 Deltaproteobacteria bacterium RIFCSPLOWO2_02_56_12
TTTGGTCATCCCGAGAGAGGAAAAGCGCGCGCCTCTGCTTGCCTCCTGGAACTATGGCAAGGGGAAAGCGGTCGCCTTTACCACGGACCTGAGCGGGCGTTGGAGTAAGGAATGGATTCAATGGGAGGCGGTGGAAAGGTTTTGGGGCAAGGTGTTTGAGTGGCTGCGCCCTCTCCAGGAATCTCTCCCGCCCCATGAGGTACGTATCAATCAGATCAACGGCCAGGTCGTAGCGGATCTCTACCTGTACGCGGAGGGGCACGACCGGGCTCTATTCCGTTATTCCTTAGTGGGTAAGGGGGCCAATAGTGAAGGCATATTCAACCGGCTGGCCCCAGGCCATTACCAGACAGTGCTTCCAGTTTCCGCTCCAGGCGACTATCGGATCGGACTTGTCGAGGAGCGCAGCGGGCAACGGCTCTCCTATCCAACGCTGGGTTATACGCTCCCCTTCGACCCCAGGACTGAAGTGGCGCATGACGCATTCAATATCCCGCTGCTGGAGAAGCTCGCCCGTTCGACCGGCGGTGCGATTAACCCCAAAGGGGATGGTACGCTGGAGGGTCCCACGGAAGTCACTCGCCTCTTCAAGCCGCTGCGCCCGTATCTCCTCTTTCTCGCCCTCGCCCTTTTTCTGGCGGAGATTATATTTAGAAGCTTTATTAATAAAATATTGTTATAAAAAAGCCCAATTTTTTAGGTTGACTTCACGGGTGAAAAAGGTTAAATCGTGGAAAATTTTCTGACCTTATGCTGCTATTGAAATCCAGGGCTTCTAATAAAGATAAAGCTGCCCCAAAATGGGTCAAGTTGTCCTTGGGGACGGCCTCTTTTGCCTTCATTTTATGGCTGTCGGCTCCAGCGTCGGTGCTTGTTGCTGCGACCTTAGAGCTACCCGGCAGCGATGGGAAGCCATTGGAAGAGGTAGTGAGGCCCACAGACAAGTCTGGCCTCCGTGCTCTCCTACTGCCGCAACAGGAACTCCCCCCCCTTGATGGACTCAGCGCGCTAAGGCATATAGCGCACCGGACACGTCCAGGGGAGACCCTAACGAAACTTTTCATCCGGTTTGGACTGGCTGAGCAGGAAAGGCAGTTGTGGCTGCGCTCCATTCAGAAGCATCATCCCATAAAAGGGCTGCGGGCAGGGCAAGAGATGCATCTTTATTTCACCAA
>MGRY01000036.1:0-84 GCA_001799045.1 Deltaproteobacteria bacterium RIFCSPLOWO2_02_56_12
CATGGAAAAACGCGCATTAATAGCTGTAGTTCTTTCTCTCCTGATTCTCGTTGTCTACCAGGAGTGGGTAGGGCGCCAGTACGC
>MGRY01000036.1:100-7806 GCA_001799045.1 Deltaproteobacteria bacterium RIFCSPLOWO2_02_56_12
CAAAAAGACGAGAAAAAAACGGAGAATGTCGCGGCGCCACCTCCCAAACCTCAGCCCGCGCTCCAAAAGGCCAAACCTGTAGGCCGCGCCTCCCAGGAAAAAATTAAAGAAATCAGGGTGGAGACCGACCATTACATCGCGCTTTTTACTAATAAGGGGGCGCGGCTCAAGAGCTTCACCCTCAAGCATTATCGAACATCCGTTGACGAAAAGAGTCCTCCCTATGAGATGATCTCCTCGACCCCCGGTGTCCCCTATCCCTTAGGGCTTCAACTCCAGGGCCCCGAACCCTTAGATGACGAGGGGCTCCTCTACTCCGTCCAGGGAGGAGATCTCAGACTCGCGGGCGATGCCAAAGGGACTCTTCTTTTTCAAGGCCAGAGCCCGACAAAGGTGATACTGACAAAAGAGTTCACCTTCACCGGTTCCAGCTATCCGATCCAACTGGATGTCTCTGCGCAAGGATCGGATGTCAGCGCGCCGCCGGCTCTGCTTCTGACCACGGACGGAGACCATAACGGTTCCGGGAAGGACGCGGTTTTCGAGGGGCTTTTGGCTCTCGTCGACAACAAGATAAAACGGGAACACGGGGAAGAAATAAAAAAAGGGAAAGAGTTAAGCGGTCCTGTCTCCTGGGCCGGATTCGGTTACACCTACTTTCTCTCCGCTGTGCTGCCGGAGAGCGGAACCCAACAGAAGCTCGCGGTAAAACAGATAGGACCTGGACTGGTGATGGATATTGCAGTCCAAGCCGGGACCAAGGACGCGGAAAAGAGCCGTTATGCCCTGTTTATCGGCCCCAAGGAGTTGAACACCTTGAAGGCGATGGAAAAAGGACTCGAGCGATCCATTGATTTTGGCTACTTTGGGTTCGTCTCTATGCCTTTTCTCTACGTGCTGCACTTTTCCCACCGCTTCACCGGCAGTTACGGCATCGACATCATCCTGCTTACGATTCTGATCAAGCTCATCATGGCGCCTCTGACGCATAAGAGTTTTGTCTCCATGAAACGGATGCAAAAGCTCCAGCCCCAGATGGAGCGTATTAAAGAGAAGTTCAAAGAAGATAAGGAGAAGATGAACAAGGAGATCATGGAGCTTTATCGCCGCAACAAGGTCAATCCCATGGGAGGTTGTCTGCCGATGCTGCTTCAGTTCCCGGTCTTCATCGGTCTCTACAATGCCCTGCTCACGCCGATCGAGCTTCGTCATGCCCCTTTGATGTGGATTAAAGATCTCTCCCGGCCGGATTGGGAATCCCTCCCATTAACCCTGGCAGGCTGGCACCTGGGCATCCCTATTCTCACGCTGCTGATGGGCGCCAGCATGCTGCTTCAGCAGTGGATGACCCCGAGCGCCGGTGATCCTAATCAGAAACGCATGATGCTGATGATGCCGCTGGTTTTCACCGTGATGTTCATCAACTTCCCTTCGGGTTTAACCATTTACTGGTTGGTGAACAACGTTCTCAGTATCGCGCAGCAATATCTCATCAACCGCATGGAGCAATAGGACAAAGCTCATTGAGGTACTGGATTCATGGAGTACGTGGAAACCGAAGGCAACACGATCGATGAGGCGATAGAAAACGCGCTTAAAATTTTAGGCGTAGAACGCGATAAAGTCACCGTGGATATTCTAGCGGAAGGAAAGAGGGGGATTTTCGGTATTGGAGCAAAGAAGGCGCGGGTGCGGGCGTCCCTAAGAAGGGGTCTCTTTGAGGAGAAAGAGGAGCCGCGAGGAGAACCTCGTGCGGCAGAGGAAGAAAGGATTTCTCAGGATGAAATAGCAGCGGTGGGGCAAAAAGGGAAACAGGTGTTGGCGGAGATCCTGAGACTCATGGGCATCGACGCCGCCATCGAGATCAAGCCGGGAGAGATCGCAGAAGAGATTATTCTTGATATCCAAGGCGAGAGCGGCGGGCTTCTGATCGGGCACAAAGGACAGACCCTGGAAGCGCTACAGTATCTCCTTACGCGCATCGTTGGCGAGCGACAGGGAAGGGAAGGCCCTCAGCTCATCGTGGACACGGAAAATTACGGTGAGCGCCGCCGAAAGGGCCTGGAAGACATGGCCTTGCGTTTGGGGGAAAAGGCCAAGCGACAAAGAAAAACCGTGACCGTTGATGCCCTCAGCGCGGCCGACCGCCGTATCATTCATCGTGCCCTTCAGGACGATCCCTGGGTAACCACCAGAAGCCTGGGTAGGGGAGCCTACCGCCGGCTCTTGATCATCCCCGAAGGGGATAGAAAAAAAAGGGATGAAGCGCGAGAGCAGCCCCCGGGAAAGCAGGGACCTAAGGGGCCGAACTAAAAAAGAGGATGGCCGCAACATCGAGTCTCCAGGTTAAAACGTGCAAAAGCTGAGGCCTTCCGAAATAGGACGCTGTGCCTATCTTGATATCGAAACGACCAGCCTGAGCCCTTCCGACGGTGATCTCACTGTCATCGGTCTGCTTTTAGATTACGGGAACAGCCAGGATTTCATCCAATGGGTAGGGGGCGAAATATCACCGATAAAGTTACTCGACCTGTGTGAAAAAGTTAAGACCCTTTATACTTATAACGGCGGCCGCTTCGATCTCCCCTATATTCAGGCAAAGCTCGGCATCGATCTGACTCAGCACTGTAACCATCACGATTTGATGTATGACTGCTGGCAAAGGAATCTTTATGGCGGGCTTAAAGAAGTTGAGAGACAACTGGGCATAGAAAGAAAATCGGCCGGTATCGACGGGCGCATGGCTGTGCGGCTGTGGCTCAACTATAAGTTTCACGACGATGAGAAAGCCCTGCTGACGCTTCTGGGATACAACCGGGAAGATGTTTTGAACTTAAAAGTGCTTCGGCAAAAATTAAAGATCTGAGACCGATCCTACGCTTCAAACTCTGTTAGTTGACACCTCTTCGCCCGGTCCATTATAGTGGAATCATGGCGCCGCGGCGGAAAACCAGGCAGATCCAGGTCGGCAAGGTCAAAATAGGCGGGGAGGCCCCGATCACCGTCCAATCCATGACCAAAACGGATACCCGTGATGTGGCGGCCACGGTCGATCAGATCTGGTCTTTAGAGGCGGCCGGTTGTGATATTATCAGGGTCGCCGTGCCGGTGCGGGAGGCGGCGGAAAAACTAGGGGAAATCAGAAAGCAAATCCGCATCCCGCTCATCGCCGACATCCATTTCAACTACAAGCTCGCCGTGATCGCTTTGGAACAGGGCGTGGATGGGCTTCGCCTAAATCCCGGCAACATCGGCGCCCGCTGGTGCGTTGAGGAAGTAGTCAAAGTCGCCTCCGAGCGTAAAATACCCATTCGTATTGGGGTCAATGCGGGCTCCCTGGAGAAAGATCTCCTGGAAAAATTTGCCGGCCCGACGACCGAGGGGATGGTCGAGAGCGCGCTGCGCCATATCCATATTTTGGAAGAGCTCGGTTACCGTGAAATCAAAGTTTCTCTCAAAGCCTCAGATCCCCTGATGATGATTGAAGCCTACCGCATGCTGGCCGACAAGGCGGACTATCCCTTTCACCTGGGAGTCACGGAAGCCGGAACTCCGATGACGGGGACTATCAAATCATCGGTCGGTATTGGAACCCTTTTGGCAGAGGGTATCGGCGATACTATTCGAGTCTCCCTTTCGGCAGATCCGGTCGAGGAGGTACGAGTCGGCATAGAAATCCTGAAATCCCTTGGCATTCGCAGGGAGGGATTGACCTTCGTCGCCTGTCCTTCTTGCGGCCGCGCGGATATCGACCTCGTGGGTTTGGCCAAAAAAGTGGAACAGCGGATGATCCCTTTCAGCAACAAGGATATCCATGTAGCCGTCATGGGCTGCGAGGTGAACGGACCTGGAGAGGCGCGCGCCGCAGACATCGGCGTTGCCGGCGGCAAGGGAATCGGCCTCATTTTTAAAAAAGGGGAAGTGATCCGCAAGGTCCCGGAGAGCCAGATCCTAGAGGCTTTGATGGAGGAAGTGGAGAAGCTCGTGGTCGAGAGAGAGGCAGCTCAACGCAAAAAGCAAAGTGCAAATTGAAAAATGCAAAGTGAAGAAAGATAGAGACGGGAATTTCTGTAATTTTGACTTTTACATTTTGCAATTTTCATTCTGCATTGTGTTAGGACCATGCGCTGGAACACTACATTTATCCCCACGCTTAAAGAAGACCCTGCTGACGCGGAGGTCATCAGCCACAGGCTTTTGGTCCGCGCCGGAATGATCCGTCAGGTGAGCCGGGGAATTTACGATTACCTCCCGCTTGCCCTGAAGGTTATTCGCAAGATCGAAAATATTGTCAGGCAAGAGATGGACCGGGCCGGGGCACAGGAGCTCCTGCTGCCTATCGCTTCCCCTGCGGAGCTGTGGCAGGAGAGCGGCCGCTGGGAAGTCTATGGCAAAGAGCTTTTCCGCTTTAAGGACCGCCACGAGAGGGACTTCTGCCTTGGTCCCACCCACGAGGAAGTCATCACGGATCTGGTCCGCCGCGTGGTGCGCTCCTACCGCGAGATTCCTTTTAACCTGTACCAAATCCAGATCAAGTTCCGCGACGAGGTGCGCCCGCGCTTTGGCCTGATGCGGGGGCGGGAGTTCATCATGAAGGACGCCTACAGCTTTCATGCAGATATGGAAGATTGTCGGCGCGAATACGAGAAGATGTTTCAAACCTATAAGAGGATCTTCACCCGCTGCGGGCTCAACTTCCGCCCCGTGGAAGCGGATACCGGCGCCATCGGCGGAACCCTGTCGCACGAGTTTCAAGTGCTCGCCGATTCCGGAGAGGACGCATTGGTGAGCTGCAACAGCTGCGACTATGCGGCCAACGTGATGAAGGGAGAGATCAAGGCCCAGAGACTTTCGGGCCGCAACCTGAAAGAGAGCTCCCCACCCCTGAAAAAGGTCGCCACGCCGGGAAAGAAAAGCGTGGCTGAGGTTGCCGAATTCTTATCTCTTCCCACGGCGAAGTTCATCAAAACATTAGTATACAAGGTGGACCAAAAAGAGTTGGTGGCCGTTTTAGTTCGCGGCGATCACGAGGTCAATGCATTGAAACTCAAACTGGCCTTAAACTGTCAGGAGGCGAGCCTCGCGGATGAAGCCCGTGTGGACGAGACCACTCACGTAGTCCCGGGTTTTCTGGGGCCGATCGGACTTGGACTCCGGATCGTGGCGGATCAGGCTATCCAGGGGATCCGTGGAGCGGTTACGGGCGCCAACGAAGAGAATTTCCACTATCTGGAGGTCGATCAGGAGCGGGATTTCACGCCCTCCGCCTTTGCCGATCTGCGGATGGCAATGGCGGGAGACCCCTGTCCTCGATGTGATCACGGCGCTCTCGAGTCTTATCGGGGCATAGAGGTGGGACAGATCTTCTACCTGGGGAAAAAATACAGCGAGGCAATGGGCGCCACCTACCTGGATGCCGAGGGGAGAGAGCAACCGTTGGAAATGGGCTGTTACGGCATCGGAATTACTCGCCTGCTTGCCGCGGCCGTCGAGCAGAACCATGACGCCAACGGGATTATATGGCCCTTTTCCATTGCTCCCTTTCATGTGCTGCTCCTTCCAGTCCAATACAAAGAGAAAGCTATCCGGGAGGTGGCCGACAGCCTTTACGAGGAGTTATTAAAGCGTGGGCTTGAGGTCCTGATGGATGATCGGGATGAGCGGCCGGGGGTCAAGTTTAAGGACGCCGATCTCATTGGAATCCCTCTCAGAATTACCATAGGCGCGAAGGGATTGGGGAAGGGTTGTGTCGAGATGCGCCGGCGGCGCGAAGGACAAACGGAAGAGGTTCCGGTGGGCGAGGCCGCAAACAAAATTCATTTGTTCGTCACCGAGGCGCTAAAGGTCTAAAGATGGCATCGAACCTGCAGCTGGTTCGCTCTCCGGGCTCTATGCGAGAGCGGTTGATTCTCGCTCTCGATGTCGATGACCTCGAGAGGGTAAAGGCGTTGGTCAGTCTCCTGGGCAGCAAAGTAGGAATGTTCAAGGTCGGAAAGCAGCTCTTCACCCACGCTGGACCGCAAGCTGTCAAACTGATTCAAGGCATGGGAGGCGAGGTTTTCTTAGACCTCAAATTTCACGACATCCCTAACACCGTAGCCAAGGCAGCGATCGAAGCGACTCGTCTGGGGGTGAAGATGTTCAACGTCCACGCCTCCGGGAGTCTGGAGATGATGCGCCTTACCGTGAGAGAGGTCAGCCGGGTTTGTCGCCAGGAAGGATTGAGGCGGCCTATCATGCTGGCGGTCACCGTTCTGACCAGCCTTAATAAAAGCGACCTCCAGAGAGTGGGCGTGGATGGAGAGGTGGCCGATCAGGTGATCCGCCTGGCCCTTTTGACCCGTCAGGCGGGAATGGATGGGGTTGTAGCCTCCCCCCAGGAAGTCGCGCCAATACGCGCCGCCTGCGGCCGCCGCTTTATCATCGTTTCCCCCGGTGTCCGACCTCAAAGGGCGAAACGCAACGATCAGAGAAGAGTCATGACGCCGGAGGAGGCGATTCGCGCGGGCGCTGATTATATCGTGGTAGGGAGACCGATCATGGAAGCTAAGGATCCTATGAGAGCGGCACAAGAGATCATTACAGAAATGGAGCGCGGCGCGGCAGCCGATTAGAAGACTTTGAATCCGATATCTCTGACCTTAGGCTTCAATCCCGCCCCCAACACTAAGTCCCTGATCGATGGGTCCGTGCGACCGAAGGGAATCGAGCTCCGTGTCCAAACCAAATTCAGTGAGGGATTCGACAATGTCGGTGCCAGGCACCGCAAGATAATCGAGGGGGCAATCGATGGCGGCGAGCTTTCGATATCCTCTTTTATCCTGGCCCGTTTGAGAGGAGTAAGGCTCAGGGCCTTTCCGGTATTCCTCTCCCGTCGTTTCCGCCATCGCTGCTTCCACTGTCCCGCAAACTCACCCCTGCGTGACCCTTCAGAGCTGGCCGGAAAAAAGGTAACGGTGCACCGCTACAATGCCACAACCCCGGTTTGGCTGAAGGGCATCCTGCAAAACGAGTATGGGGTGAAGCCTGAGACCGTGGAGTGGTATGTGGCGGAGCCGGATATCGCAGAGGAATCTCTACACCCTCCTCCGCCCCAGATCCGAGTGCGCTTTATCCCTCCGCCCTGCACCCGCGAACATGCCATCGAACTGCTCGAAAAGGGAGAGCTTGATGCGGCCCTGGAACCGTACCAGACCCTCTCCTCCAACCCCAGGCTGCGCCTCATCTTTCCCGATTACCGCAAAGTCGAGGAGGAGTTCTTTCGGCGCACCGGCGCTTTTCCGATCAACCATCTCCTGGTCCTGCGCGAGCATATCGCCGAGGCCCATCCCTGGATCGTGGAGAGCCTGCTTACTGCTTTTCGTGAGGCGGAGGCATTGGCAGAGCGCTATCGAAACGAGGAAGAGAAGCAAGAGGCGGCCTGGGAGAGAAAAGTGATGGGCGAAGAATTTTCCTACAGCCTAAAAAAGGGCTGCGCCCGGAGATCTCTGGCTACTCTGATAGAGTATCAGATCCAGCAGGGGATTTTGGATTCGAAGCCTGAGATAGAGAGCCTCTTTTTTTCCCAGGCGCTGGACCCCTAGGCAGATAGAATTTTTACGCCAGCTTTTCTCGCCGCCGTGACGAGTCGCCGGTCCGGCGTCGCAAGTCCCACATTCCTTCGCTCAGCCAGTTCCAAGTACGCGGCGTCATAAGCAGACAAGGAG
>MGRY01000037.1:0-20787 GCA_001799045.1 Deltaproteobacteria bacterium RIFCSPLOWO2_02_56_12
GGATAAAAGGCCCCTGACTGAAAGTTTGCCAAAAGCGGAAATCCCAAACCCATGTGGCGATCCCAGAGGGGAAACTCTCCAGCCCTAATACTCTCAGCCAGGCTGAATCGCATGGGATAAAAAAACGGGCCGAGATCGCGGAACAGGGGAATCTTATCGGAAAAAATCATTTCATGGGAAAATATCAAGACCGCGAGGGCGATAAGAGACGGGGATAATAGCGCGGTTAAAGCAATTTTTTTCCCGTGGGTCTTGTTCAGCTCGCCAGGGTCTCGCATAGGTCCTCTCGGTAATCCATCGAAGGAGCTACTCTCAAGTATGGAGTTGGCTCCTTTAACCAACTCGATTTAACCATGAGATAGTAAAGCAAGAGATGCAAGAATGGTAGAGATTTAAAAAAGGAAGAGGGGGAGAGTCTTGCCCTCCCCCTCGCAGGCCGGAGACGCCAGCTTTGTTAAGCGATCCGCTGGGTTAATTGCAGGCGGTACTTGTGATCAGACCGGTAGAGGAGGTAAATGTATGGACACCGGTTGCGGCAGTACAGCCCGCCGTGACTGTCGCCTGAGCCGTAAACGTCGTCTGCGTTGGAGTGGTAGCTACAGTTAAATTACTACCCTGCTTAAAGCCCCGGGCGGTTAAACCGCCAATCGTACTTGAGTAGGTATTCACGTCCACATAATAGGCCTCTTGGGCTGTGGCCATATTCTTAACGGCGGACTTAGCATCGGAATCGTAACCCCGGCGCCGGTATGCAGAAAACTGCGGAATAGCGATGGCAGCCAAGATACCGATGATCGCTATAACCACGAGCAACTCAATGAGGGTAAAACCCCCTTCGGCCCTTAATCTTAATCTGTTCATAAACTTCTTTCCTCCTTTTTCTATAGATATCCTATTTTAACGTCTTATTCATCCTTCTTCCCCCTTACCCAGATCGGCAGTTCTACTTCACCCCCTTCTGATCGTGATTTTGGGCTCTTGAGAGGTTACCCACATTACAGTGCAAAAACAGGACCACCCTGTTGGGATTGTCGTTCTTGAAAAAAATCCCCGGCTGGTAGAGATGCCGGAAGATATAAGAAAAAAAATCTCTTTAAAACCAGATAGTTAGAGGATCTTTCCCGAATTGTAAGAATTATGGCAATTGACAAAAAAGGGCAATTTTCAACTACTTAACAAAACGCTTCAAGAGAAGCTGTGGCAAAAAACGTTACTCAGCCGCACCCTCCTCTTCTAGCTGATGATTTTTCATTTCCAGGAGCCCGTATTTTTCCAGTCGGTGCCTAAAAGATCTATAGTTGATTCCAAGAAGCTCGGCGGCCCTCTTCTGCACCCCGCCGGATCTCTTCAAAGCGCCTAACAGCAGACACTTCTCGTGCGTCGACAACTCTTCATCCAGGGACATCCCTTTGTTGAAAAAGACATCTGCTCCGCCAGGGGCGGTTCGCTCAAAAAGCTTGACTTCTTCTGCGATGGAGATTCCTTTAATCTGAGGCGGTAAGTCCTCGTCGGTTAAAATATTCTTATTAGTTACCGCCACCGCATGTTCGATGATATTCTCCAATTCGCGGATGTTTCCCGGAAAGGAGTAGTTCATGAGACACATAAGCGCCTCACTGGAAATTTCCTCAACCTTTTTGTTGAGGGAGCGGGCGAATTTTTGGATAAAATAGTTTGCCAGCGACGGAATATCCTCTTTCCGGTTGCGCAGAGGTGGGAGGGTCATCTGAACCACATTGAGACGGTAGAAGAGGTCCTCGCGAAACCGCCCCTTCTCCATCTCCTTGCGGAGATCTTTGTTGGAGGCAGAAATCACCCGGACATCCACCTTGACCTGCTTGCTCCCCCCGACCGGAGTAAAAGATCTTTCTTGCAGCACTCTAAGGAGTTTTACCTGAAGATGGAGGGGAAGCTCTGCAACTTCGTCCAGAAAGATGCTCCCTCCGTCCGCCTGCTTAAAAAGTCCATCGTGGTCCGAAACCGCGCCGGTAAAGGCGCCACGGACGTGGCCAAAAAGCTCGCTCTCGATCAAGTTCTCCGGGATAGCCCCGCAGTTGACTGCCACGAAAGGACGATCTCGCCGTGGACCATTGAAATGGATGGCGCGAGCTACGAGCTCCTTTCCAGTTCCGCTATCCCCGGTGATTAAAACGCTTGTGTCGGTAGCCGCCACTTTTTCTACCAGACGGTAGATTTTATCGACCCCGCCCCCTTGGCCCACGACCCCCCCAAAGCGAAAGGAAGAAGGGCTCTCGTCGCTCTTATCCTTAGTCAACTCTCGCTCCCTTGCTTTTCGCATCTCGGCTTCCAAACGGATCTTTTCCTCAAGCTCTTTCTGCTTCGTAATGTCTTCAAAGATCGAGACGAAACCGATCGCTTTCTCCGCAGGGTCGCTCAGAGGCGCCAGGGTCAATCTTAGGTGCTTGTTGTGCCCCTGAGAGTCGGTAAATGGAAAATCGTTTACGATGATTCTCCTGCTTTCCTGGGACCCGTCGAAGTTGTACGCGAGTCCGGGAAAGATATCGCTCAGCTTCCTCCCCTTCACCGCCCCTTCCTCGACGGAGGTAAGGGCCTGGGCCGGAGCGTTGAAGTAGTTGATGTGCCCCTTGTTGTCGGTAATGGCCACGCCGCTGCCCACGCCTTGTAGCAGAGCTTCTTTTAGGGCCTCAAGATCCAGGTATTCTTTTTGTTTTTTTATGAGGAGTCGTTCCGCCTCAAATACCTTGCGAGCAAGAAAACCACTCAAGGACGCAATGATAAAAAAGGTCGGTATGTTTAGCATCAGGTCCATGAGGAGTTGGCTGGAAGTGGGGACCAGGACTCCGGACCATCGGTAGTTGCCCCAGAGCAGCAAACCGGCGTAACACAGACTGGAGAATCCCGCAGTGACAAATGCCCCCCCATAGAACAACAAGATCGCGCTGTTAATGACGGCTAGGTTATAAAGAAAAGGAAAGGGGCTCTCGATGTCCCCGGTGATGAAGACAATTCCGGTGATTAGGAGGACATCAAAATCTATCTGGGCATGCGCGAAGAAAACCAGCCCCCTGATCCAGGGGAGGATCAGGGCCGAGCTTATGGAGATCACATAGGCGGCGATCAGAGGCGCCTGAAGGGAGCGGAAGATCCCTGTATCTCCTCCCTTGAAGAAATGAAAGAGCGCAGTGGAACCTAAAAAAAAGGTAAGGATGACTACCCTTAGAAAGAGTAGCCATTTAATCTTCCTTATCAGCTCTCTTTTTTCTTCGTTCAAAGTTTTCTGATCAAGGCTCAATGCTACCCATGATCGGCTGGACGTAGCCCTCTAAGAAACGAGCGAACCTAATTGGAAGATCGGCAAATACATCGAGATCACCAACCCTCCAAGGATAACGCCCAGCACCACCATGATCAGCGGCTCCATCAGGGAGGTAAGGTTGGCCACCGCATTGTCCACCTCCTCCTCGTAAAAATCAGCGACTTTCTTGAGCATGGCGTCAAGCGCCCCGGTATTCTCGCCGATAGCCACCATCTGACAAACCATCGGGGGAAAGATCTTACTCTCCGTGAGAGGTTCCGCTACCGTTCTTCCCTGACTTATGCTGATACGAGCATTCATGATGGCTTTCTCAACGACCTTGTTTCCAGCGGTCTTAGCCGTAATCGCAAGCCCATCCAAAATAGGCACACCTGAGGTTAAGAGGATAGACATATTCTGTGAAAAGCGCGCCACCGCAACCTTACGGATGAGATCTCCCATAATGGGCAGCTTAAGCAGCAAGCCATCAATAGTGAATCTTCCCTGGGCCGTTTTGTAGTACATCTTGAGAGCAACCACGATGCCGACGATTGCGCCGGCCAGGTACATAAAATAGGCGCGAAAAAAGTTGCTGATGTTGATGGTGATTTGAGTCGGGGCCGGCAGGGCCTTACCCATGCCGCCGTAAAGCTCGGCAAAAACGGGGATAACAAAAAGCAATAAAACAGTGACCACTGCGACCGCGACTACGACGATCGTGGCGGGGTAGATCATGGCCCCCTTTACCTTTGATTTGAGCCGAGCAGATTTCTCGATAAACATGGCGATCCGGTTGAGAATGGTGTTCAACACGCCGCCTACCTCTCCAGCGGCGACCATGTTGACATAGAGATCATCAAAGATCTTAGGGTGTTTCTTTAAAGCATCGGCCAGCGTGAAGCCGCTCTCGACATCCTGCTTGATGGTCCGGACAATAATTCGGAAGGCCTTATTCTCCGACTGCTGGCTTAAAATATCGAGACCTTGAACAATGGGAAGCCCCGCATCAATCATGGTGGCGAATTGGCGCGTAAACAGCATCACATCATGAGCGGAAACCTTGGCGCCGAAGCCGGGAATAGTGAACTCTTTTTCCAGCCCCTTTCCCTTTTCCCGGACCCGCGCAGGGATGGGTTGAATCCTTTGGCTTCTGAGGCGGGCAAAAACCGCGTCCTGGCTAGCCGCTTCCATCTCGCCCTTCAGGATCTTCCCCTGGGCGGTTTTCCCCTCCCAAACAAAGACTGGCATGTTTAAAACCTCCGGTTTTTGTCAATCGTTAATAGTCAATGCAAATAGCGAATGATGCCCCTCCCAGCCTTACTATTTGCTAGTTACCATTTGCCATTCGCCATTCAGATGCCCAAAGAAAAGACCGACCCGAAGCCTTTGTCCGAATCGGTCACCCGAACAGTTTCCTCGATCGTCGTAAGTCCCTCCCGTACCTTTTTTATGGCGCTCATTCTCAGCGTGTTCATTCCCATCTTGACCGCCTCCCGCTTCAGGTCGGCCGCAGAGGCCCCTCTCAGGATCAATTCCTTCAAGGCCTCATGGATCACCATCACCTCATAGAGCGCGATGCGTCCTTTATATCCAGTCTCGCCGCAGGTGGGGCAACCTTTGCCGCGAAAGGTGGGAAAGCCCGCCCCGACTTCCGCAGGATCGATCCCGATGTTAATGAGCGCCTCCGCGCTTACCTCCACCGGGGCCTTGCAACTGAGACAAATCTTGCGCACCAACCTCTGAGCTACAATAAGATTAGTCGAGGAGGTAAGTAGAAAAGGCTCCAACCCCATATTGATCAGCCGGTCTACCGTAGAGGGTGCATCATTGGTGTGAAGGGTGCTGAGCACTAGGTGTCCCGTGAGAGCCGCTTTCACGCCGATCTGAGCTGTTTCTAGGTCACGCATTTCTCCCACCATGATAATGTCAGGGTCTTGACGGAGAAAGGAGCGAAGGCAGGCAGCAAAATTCAGACCGATA
The DNA here is from genome assembly GCA_001799045.1 of Deltaproteobacteria bacterium RIFCSPLOWO2_02_56_12. Taxonomy (GTDB): domain Bacteria; phylum Desulfobacterota; class Binatia; order UBA9968; family UBA9968; genus UBA9968. The sequence goes on from MGRY01000037.1 coordinate 5,258, forward strand.
TCGTCCCGGACCTGCACCTGATTAATTCCCATGAGGTTATATTCGACCGGGTCTTCAGCGGTAGAAACGTTTACATCCGGCTTGTTCAGCTCTGAAAGAGCAGAGTAAAGGGTTGTCGATTTGCCGCTACCGGTAGGACCGGTGATGAGAATCATTCCGTAGGGTTTATAAATCGCATCTTTAAAGTCCTTCAGCGCCTGGGGATCGAAACCCAGTTTGGCCATATCCAGCTGGAGATTGGCCTTGTCCAAGAGCCGCATGACGATCTTTTCACCAAACAGGGTGGGAAGGACAGAGACCCGAATATCCAGCTCCTGCCCCCCTCCCATCTTAAGCTTGATCCGCCCATCTTGAGTGAGTCTTCTCTCGGCGATATCCAAATTGGACATAACCTTAAGACGAGAGATCAAAGCGTTTTTTAACTTGGGGGGCGGGGTCATGATCTCATGGAGCACCCCATCGACGCGAAACCGTATCCGAAAGATTTTCTCGTAGGGTTCGATATGGATGTCGCTTGCCCCGCGCTTCGCGGCATCGGCTAGGACGGCATTGACCAAGGTGACAACGGGGGCTTCATTGGTTGCCGCTTGTAGCTCCTGGAGGCTGACGTCCTCCTCGTCGCGTATGACCTCCATCTCGTTGCCGCCAAACTTTTTGAGAACTTCGTCGTAGCTGACCGACCCGAAGCGTTTTTCCAGCAGCTTCTTGATTTCAGAAGGGGAAGCCAGGGCAACCTTTACGGCATAGCCGGTAATGAATTTAATCTCGTTGATTGCTATCAGGTCGGTCGGGTCAGGCATAGCCACAGTGAGTGTGGATCCCACAAGCCTGAGCGGGATGATCTGGTGTTTCTGGATGAGATCGGGCGGGATCAGGTTGAAAACGGAATCTAAAATCTCGGTATTCGCCAGCTCGACCTTTTCAATGCCGAACTGTTTGGCGAGAAACTGCGTGAGCTGATCCTCGGTGGTAAAGCCAAGGCGAACGAGTTCCTGAACAAGGTGCGAGCCGTTGCTTTTCTCCTTTTCCAGGGCCTCGTTGAGTTGTTCCCGGGTGACAAGGCCACCTCGAACCAAAAGCTCACCTATGCGAGGTTCCATAGAAGAATCCTTAAATACAGCTTATTATCCTAAAAATGACTCTTTTTGTCAATTTGATCGAGTGGCAGTTTTTTGGAATGGAATTGCCCTTTGGACAACTTTTGGAATGACCGCTGTAAAAAATTACAAAATTTGACGGTTCGACTCATGCCCCGTGCTGACTTCGGCGAGCTCAGTCGAGCCGTGCACGGGGTCAAGTTGTTCGTATGTCGCTCACCGTCAACCCTGAGCAAGCCCCGCCCTGTGGGCGGGGTGTCGAATGGGTTGACTAGCGCTTATCTCTCAAAGCGGCCTGGGCTGCTGCCAGCTTAGCGATAGGAACCCGATAGGCAGAACAACTCACATAGTCTAGGCCGATCTGATGGCAGAAGGCCACTGACTTGGGATCACCACCATGCTCCCCGCAAATGCCAATTTCAAGTTTTTTGCGCGCCTTCCGTCCCTTCTCCACTCCCATACGCATCAGAGCGCCAACCCCCTGCTCGTCGATGCTGACAAAGGGGTCTTCGGGGAGAACGCCGTGCACCACATAGCTAGGGAGGAATTTGCCCGCGTCATCCCGCGAAAGGCCTAAACAGGTTTGTGTCAAGTCATTCGTGCCGAACGAGAAAAACTCTGCTTCCTGGGCAATTTCATCGGCCACCAAACAGGCTCGAGGAAGCTCGATCATTGTACCAATAAGATAGCGCACCTTTACACCGTAAGTCTTCATCGCCTCGCGCGCAACCCGCTCGACAATCTCGCGCTGCATGTGGAGCTCTTGGCGCGAACTTACTAAAGGAATCATGACCTCAGGAAAAGGATTCTTACCCTCTTTGCGCAATTCACAAGCTGCCTCGAAGATAGCCTGGGCCTGCATCTCGGTTATTTCCGGATAGGAAATACCCAAGCGGCAGCCGCGATGACCCAGCATAGGATTAAACTCATGCAGCACATCAATCTTATTTTTTAGGGTCTCCACCGGAACATTCATAATCCCGGCAAGTTCCACAATTTCCTCTTCCGCCTTAGGGAGAAATTCGTGTAGAGGAGGATCCAAGGTGCGGATGGTTACAGGAAGACTTCCCATGATCTCGAGGATGCCTTTAAAGTCTTTTTTCTGTATGGGCAGGAGTTTTGCCAAGGCGCGGCGCCGCCCCGGCTCGTCTTCCGCTAGAATCATCTCCCGCACCGCCTGGATGCGGTCCCCCTCAAAAAACATGTGCTCCGTACGGCAAAGGCCGATTCCTTCCGCGCCAAAGGCAATCGCCACCCGGGCCTGATCTGGCTGGTCGGTGTTTGTCCGGACGCCGATTTTCCGCGTTTCATCCGCCCACTTCATGAGCTTGGAAAACTGCTGGTACACACGCGAGGTAGTAGGATCTAGGGTTTTCCCGGTCAGGACCTGGAGAACCTCGGAGGGGAGCGTCTGAAGCTCGCCCTGTATCACTTCACCTGTGGACCCATCGACCGAGATCCAATCCCCTTCTTTTAGAACCGTATCCTCGATTCGCATCTCTCGCGCGGCGTAGTCAATGTTGACGGCTTCACACCCGGCCACACATACCTTTCCCATTTGTCTAGCGACAAGGGCTGCATGCGAGGTCATGCCACCCCGTGCGGTAAGGATCCCCTGAGCGGCGTCCATTCCGCGAATGTCATCCGGACTGGTCTCGATGCGGCAGAGGATTACGCGCTCTCCTCGCCCTTTCCATGCCTCTGCGTCCTCCGCATGAAAGACGATACGGCCCGTGGCCGCGCCTGGACCAGCAGGAAGACCCCTTGCCAGGATACGGCCTTCTTTGCCGGCCCGCTCCTTAGACGTCTGATCGAAGATGGGACGCAGAAGCTGGTTCAGCTGATCAGGCTCAATACGAAGCAGCGCTTCCTTTTTTGAGATGATCCGCTCCTCGACCATAACCACCGCGATGCGAACGGCAGCAAAGCCGGTCCGCTTACCGGCCCGGGTCTGGAGCAGCCACAGCTTACCGTTCTCAATAGTAAACTCGTTGTCCTGCATATCCTTATAGTGTCGCTCCAGGATTTTGCAGGTGTGCTCTAATTCCCGATAGCACTCTGGCATGATCTCTTTTAGCTCTGCGATCGGTCGCGGTGTGCGGATGCCCGCGACCACATCTTCGCCTTGGGCGTTGACCAGGAACTCGCCGTAGAATCGCTTCTCCCCTGTGGCCGGGTTCCGCGTGAAGGCCACACCGGTAGCGCAGCGATCGCCCATGTTTCCAAAGACCATAGTTTGCACATTGACCGCAGTCCCCCAAGTATGAGGGATGTGATACAACTCACGATAGGCGATAGCCCGATCGTTGTTCCATGAACCGAACACTGCGCCTATGGCACCCCAGAGCTGCTCTTGGGGGTCTTCGGGAAAGTCCCTCCCCCGTTTCGTCTTTATCTCGGCTTTGAACTCGGCTACGAGATCCTTGAGATCCTCGGCGCTGAGTTCTGTGTCGAAGCGTGCGCCGCGCGTCTTTTTCCTGCCTTCCAGAATAGTTTCAAAGGGATCATGCTCCTGCTTATCCTTGGGCTTTAGTCCCAGCACAACATCTCCATACATCTGAACGAAACGACGATAGCAGTCGTAGGCGGAGCGCGGATTCCGGGTTTGAGCGATGAGGCCCTGCACTGTTTGGTCATTCAGCCCCAGATTCAGCACCGTGTCCATCATCCCGGGCATCGAGTCCCGTGCCCCGGAGCGGACCGAAACCAACAAAGGATTGTGCGGATCTCCGAACCTTCTCCCTATATTCTTCTCGATACGACGCAGCGCCTCCGTCACTACCCTTTCCAAACCCTTAGGATATTGACGCCGGTGTCCATAATAATAGGAGCAAACCTCAGTGGTGATCGTAAAGCCGGGGGGAACTGGAACCCCGATCCGGGTCATCTCGTGGAGACCGGCGCCCTTCCCCCCCAGAAGCTCTCGCATGCCGGCTTTTCCTTCAGCCTTTCCGCCGCCGAAAAAATAGACAAATTTTCTTCCTCTAGCCATTTTTTCTCTCCGACAGGCCCCTCGATACGACTTCTGAAGAATTTTTTCAAGTAAAAAAATCAGGCGCAGGAGAAGGCCTCAAGAAACGGAGCCGATTTTAGCTCCTTATTGATTTGAAATTGAATAAACCGAACAAGCGCAGGGCGGCTCTCTTTCAAAATAGCAGGAGAAAGAGCAAGGTGGTGGGGGAGGATGCTGTTCGCTTCCTGAAGCTCTGCCAGTGCACCAAGCGCTTCGCTGCTGAGGGGCACGGCCTCTTTCCTCAAGGTGGAACAGGGTCCGCAAAGAACCCCGCCGTCACGTGGACTAAAGTGCCACAGAATCTGGGAGCCGTCGGGAAATTTTTTTTTGCACCGACGGCAGTGTTCCAAAGTCGGCTGGTAGCCGGAAAACTTTAGGAGTTTGAGCTCGAAAAAGGTAAGAAAGGAGAGGGAGATTCCGTTTTCTTCTAGAAAGATCAGCCCTTCTCTCAAATGTTCAAAGACGCGCCGGTTCTCCTCGCGCTCGCCGGCCAGCCCATCCGTGATCTCCACGAAATAAGATGCATAGGCGATCTTCTCCAGACTGGTGGTAAGCTCTTTAAAGTGACGAATCGGGTCGCAGGCATAGACAAATGCCAACGCGCTGTGAGGCCGATCCTGAAAGCGCAGGTTCACCAGAGAGAAGAGCTCCAGCGTGTTGACAAACCTTCTGCGCGAGCGCTTGGCTCCCTTAGCGATCCCGGTAACCTTGCCGTACCTTTCGGTAAGAAAGGAAACGATCTTGTCGGACTCGCCAAAGGGCCATGATCGGAGGACGATGGCCGGGGTTACACAAGGAGAGCGCATGGCTGACCGATTCTCATAAAGAGTATTAACACGTTTCGTAAAAACGCGCAAACTCTTTGAAAATCAACGGTTTTTTCAATAGCCGACCTTGACAAAGACGGGATGGGTGGTTAAATTCATCGCCGCTGTCCTTTTTAGGGATACTGCCTCTGCCAATGGATGAGAAGATAAAAAAAAGTAACGGAGAAACAACCGTCGAAGGAGCCGCTGAGGAGCCCTCTACACCGGGAGCAGAAGAGCAGGCTCTCGCCTCGGAGTTGGAGAAATTGCGCGGTCAGCTAGAAGCCAAGGAGATGGAGGCAAAGGGGAATTACGACCGCTTCCTCCGGCAGGTGGCGGAACTGGAAAATTTTAAGAAGCGAATGACTCGAGAAAAGGGCGAGACGATCCGTTACGCCAACGAGAACATTATCAGAGACCTCCTCCCTGTATTAGACAATTTGGAGCGAGCAGTCGGCCACGCCAAGGGGGGGGGAAACGGAAAACCGCTACTAGAAGGGGTCGAGATGGTGCTCAAAGGTTTCCTCGATGTCTTAAACAAACACGGAGTTACGCAGATATCCGCCAAGGGGGAACTTTTCGACCCGGAAAGACATGAAGCGATTGCTCAAGTGGAAAGTGAAGAGCATAAACCAAATACCGTCATGGAGGAACATCACAAGGGGTACTATCTCCTAGACCGTCTGCTGCGACCCTCTCTCGTCAGTGTTGCCAAACCCCCCGAAGCCAAGGAGAAAAAAGAGGAAGATGAGGAGGTTGAAAAAGGGGGGAGGGATGATTAAATAAACTCCGGTGTAGAATTAGAGGATTTTTTTGAGGAGAAACAAAGATGGCAAAAGTAATAGGGATTGATTTGGGGACGACCAACTCCTGCGTGGCAATTATGGAGGGCGGAGATCCTAATGTCATTGCCAATGCTGAAGGGAGCCGCACTACCCCCTCAGTAGTCGCCTTCTCTGATAGCGGGGAGCGATTGGCCGGGCAGATTGCCAAGAGGCAAGCCATCACCAATCCGGAGAATACGATCTTCGCGGTCAAGCGGCTTATTGGGCGGCGCTATGACGACTCTATGGTCCAAAAGGCCATGAAAGTCCTCCCTTACAAAATCGTCCGTGCAGATAACGGGGATGCGTGGGTAGAGATTCGCGGTAAACGCTATAGTCCGGCAGAGATCTCCGCCTTCATCCTTCAAAAGATGAAGCAGACGGCAGAGGATTACCTGGGGGAAAAGGTGACCGAGGCCGTGATCACGACCCCTGCCTATTTTAACGACAGCCAGAGACAGGCGACGAAGGATGCCGGGCGGATCGCGGGGCTGAATGTACTACGGATCATCAATGAACCCACTGCCGCATCTCTGGCCTACGGGCTGGACAAGAAAAAGGACGAAAAGATTGCGGTTTTTGATCTTGGCGGGGGAACGTTTGACGTCTCCATCCTTGAACTCGGGGAGGGTGTCTTTGAAGTCAAAGCCACGAATGGGGATACCTTTCTGGGAGGAGAAGACTTCGACCAAAAGATGATGGATTATCTGGCGGATGAGTTCAAGAAGGATCAAGGGATAGACCTGCGCAAGGATAGGATGGCCCTGCAGCGTTTAAAGGAGGCGGCGGAAAAAGCCAAATGCGAGCTCTCCTCATCGATGGAGACCGATATCAACCTCCCCTTCATTACCGCGGATCAGCATGGGCCGAAGCACCTCAACATGAAATTGACACGATCCAAACTGGAAGCCCTCTGCGCCGACTTAATCGATATGACCGAAGGACCGTGCCGGCAGGCCCTTAAGGACGCGGGCTTAACTCCCCGCGATATCGATGAGGTCATCCTGGTTGGCGGGATGACGCGCATGCCTGCGGTGCAAGAGAGGGTAAAAAAGATCTTTGGAAAAGATCCGCACAGGGGAGTGAACCCCGATGAAGTCGTGGCCGTTGGGGCTGGAATCCAGGCCGCTGTGCTCAAGGGAGAAGTTAAAGATGTTCTCCTGCTTGATGTAAGCCCCTTGTCTCTTGGAATCGAGACTTTGGGGGGCGTTTTTACCAAGCTGATTGAGCGTAATACAACAATCCCTACGCGGAAGGGTCAGATCTTTTCGACTGCTCAGGACAACCAGACAGCCGTCTCTATCCGCGTCTTTCAAGGCGAGAGAGAGATGGCTGCAGGCAACAAGCTCTTGGGCCAATTCGATCTCGTGGGCATTCCTTTGGCGCCGAGAGGAATACCCCAGATTGAGGTCACCTTCGATATCGACGCGAACGGGATCGCGCATGTTGCGGCCAAAGATCTAGGAACCGGAAAAGAGCAGTCGATCAAGATCACTGCCTCGAGTGGCCTCAGTGAGGAAGAGATCAAAGGGATGGTCAAGGATGCAGAGGCCCATGCGGCCGAGGACAAGAATCGCAAGGAGGTCGTCGAGGCCCGTAATCACCTGGATTCCCTGATCTACTCCACCGAGAAATCTCTTAAGGAATACAGCGGGGAATTGGAGGCCGGGGTCAAGCAAAATATCGAAGCGGAGCTGGAGAAGGCCAAGAAGGCGCTGGAGAGCGAGGATGCCCAAACGATCCGCTCAGCGGCGGATGAGTTAAGCCGTTCCTCGCACAAGCTCGCGGAGGCGATTTACGCCAAGGCCTCCCAACAACAATCCTCAACGCAGCAGGAGTCGTCGGCCGGCCAGAAGGATGGCCGGGCAACGGATGGGGAGGGCAAGAAAAAAGAAGATGTGGTAGACGCGGATTTCACGGAGGTTAAGGAGTAGAGGAGGGGTAAGGAAATCCAAATTACTGCGCATTACGGAAGGCCCCTGCTCCCCATGCATTTAGGAGAGGGGCTTTCTTGTTATATAAAAGAAATCGCTTGCAAGGGGTTTAACCATTGAACGGAAAAAAGGATTATTACGAGCTCCTAGGTGTGAATCGAGGCGCCGGTGAGGAGGAGATTAAAAAGGCCTACCGGAAATTGGCGCTGAAGTATCATCCTGACCGAAATCCGGAGGACAAACAATCAGAGGAAAAATTTAAGGAAATTTCTGAGGCCTATCAGGTCCTCGCGGATGCGGAGAAGAGAGCCAAGTATGATCAGTTCGGCCATGCGGCCTTTGGAGATGGAGGGCCGTTCCGAGGCGGGTTTGATTTTTCCTCTGGCTTCGAGGACATTTTCGGCGACATCTTTGGAGAGTTTTTCGGCACCGGATCAACCAGGCGCCGCACCCGGTCAAGAGGAGAAGACCTTCGTTATAACTTGAGCCTCGGCTTTGAAGAGGCGGTTTTCGGCGCCGAGAAAAAGCTCAAGATTCCCCGGCACGGCCTCTGTGATACCTGCCACGGAAACGGCTCCAAGCCGGGCACGGCACCCAAAACCTGTCCTACCTGCCGGGGCAAGGGCCAAGTCAGTTTCCAACAGGGATTTTTTAATGTCTCGCGGACTTGCAACCAATGCCGGGGCCAAGGGAGCATCATTAGCGACCCCTGCGTATCCTGCAACGGCGCCGGCCGGGTACGAAAATTTCACACGCTCAGCGTGAAGATCCCGGCCGGTGTGGACACCGGCTCCCGCCTCAAGCTCAGAGGGGAGGGAGAGGGTGGCGTCTCAGGCGGATCTCCGGGAGATCTCTACGTGGTGCTCCAGGTTGAGCCGCACCCCCTCTTCATCCGTGACGGCCTGGACATCATCTGCGAGGTACCCATCAGCTTTGTCCAGGCGGCGTTGGGGTCGGATATCGACGTTCCCACTTTGGAGGGGAAAGTCAAGATGAAGATCCCCCCGGGGACTCAGTCGGGGAAAGTCTTCCGCTTGAAAGGAAAGGGCGTCAGAGACGTCCAGGACTATCATCAAGGAGATCAACATGTGAGGGTGGTGGTAGAGACACCCACCCATCTCACGCCGCGGCAAAAAGAAGTGCTAAAAGAATTCGCAGCGCTGGGAGGGGAAGACGTCCATCCCCTCTCGAAAGGTTTCTTTGACAAAGTCAAGCAAATATTCGGCTGAGCTCCAACCGCTCCCAAGATCACTCCACATCCCACGGATTGCTGACTGGTTTTGTTTGTTTGCCGACCGCCCCGGGGCTCAAAAGATTTTTGTTGACCGTGGCAGTGGATGTGATTAACTGTAAAAAAGGATTGAGAAGTATATGAGCGAAACACAATGGAACGTCGAGGGTCAGGGGGGAAAGGGGTCCCAGGCGGAGGTCCCGGATGTGCTCCCGCTGCTACCTATCCGCGACATCGTCATCTATCCTTACATGATGCTGCCGCTCTTTGTCGGCAGGGACATGTCGATCCGAGCGGTCGAGGAGTCTCTCTCCCGCGATCGCCTCATCTTCCTCGTGGCGCAAAAAAATTCGGCCGAAGACAACCCAACACCTGATGATATCTACCGCGTAGGGACGGTAGCCTCCATCATGCGCATGCTCAAGCTGGCCGACGGCCGGGTGAAGGTCCTGGTGCAGGGCCTGTCCAAGGGAGAAGTAGAAAACTTTCTGCGTGAACGGCCTTTCTTCGAGGTAAAAATCCGCAAGGTCGTAGAGCCCGCTCTCCAAGAGGTCTCGATTGAGGTCGAGGCCTTGACGCGCAACGTCAAGGAAAAGATCGAGCAAATCCTGAACCTCAAGAACCTCCCTCCGGAAATCGTGATGGTGACCGACAATATCAGCGATCCAGGCGTGCTGGCCGACCTGGTTGCTTCCAACCTCCGCCTGAAGATCGAGGAGAGCCAAGGTATCCTCGAGATCTTCGACCCGGTGGCACGTTTGAAAAAGGTCAACGAGCTTCTGAGTCGAGAGCTCGAGCTCTCGACTGTGCAAGCCCGCATTCAAAATCAAGCCAAGGAGGAGATGAGCAAGACCCAACGGGACTATTTCTTGCGGGAACAGCTCAAGCAAATCCAGCAGGAACTGGGCGAAGGGGATGAACGCACGGAAGAGATCAACGATCTGAAGAAGCAGATCGAGAAGGCCAAGATGCCTTTGGAGATAAAACGGGAGTCCGAGAAACAGCTCAAACGGCTGGAACAGATGCACCCCGAGTCCTCCGAGGCTTCCCTAGTCCGCACTTACCTCGACTGGCTGGTAGACTTGCCCTGGAGCAAAAAGACCAAAGACAATCTCGACATTCAAAAGGCCAAAGAGGTCTTGGACGAGGATCACTACAATCTAGAGAAGGTCAAGGAGCGGATCCTGGAGTATCTGGCCGTCAATAAACTCAGGCGCAAGATTAAGGGCCCGATTCTCTGTTTCGTCGGGCCCCCAGGAGTCGGCAAGACTTCCCTCGGAAAGTCGATCGCCCGAGCCCTCGGGAGAAATTTCGTCCGGATCTCACTTGGAGGGATCCGTGATGAAGCGGAGATTCGCGGACACAGGCGGACCTATGTCGGAGCCTTGCCGGGCAGGATCATTCAGGGAATCAAACAGGCTGGTTCCAACAATCCGGTCTTTATGCTCGATGAGATCGACAAGGTGGGAGCCGATTTCCGTGGAGATCCATCGGCGGCCCTCCTGGAAGTGTTGGATCCTGAGCAAAACCACGCCTTCAGTGATCATTACCTGAATCTGCCGTTTGATCTCTCCAACGTGCTCTTTATTTGCACGGCCAATTTGCTCGATCCCGTCCCTGCGGCCCTTGCGGACCGCATGGAGGTTATCCAGCTTTCCGGTTACACCAATGAGGAGAAGCTGGAAATTGCCCGCAAGTTTCTCAACCCAAGACAACTGGAGGATAACGGCATCCCGAAGGGCCATCTGGAGATCTCCGATGACGCGGTGCTGCGCATCATCTCCCAGTACACCAAAGAAGCCGGGCTAAGGAACTTGGAACGAGAGATCGCATCCATTTGCCGCAAAGTGGCGCGAAGGATCGCCGAAGAGAAAAAGGAGCCAGTCCGGGTGACCCGCGCCAATCTCCACCTGTTTTTGGGGACAGCCAAATTTCTTCCCGAGGCAGAGCAGGAAAAGCACGAGGTCGGGGTCGCGACCGGGCTTGCCTGGACGAGTGCAGGGGGAGAAGTCCTCTACGTCGAGGCCTCTCTTTCCAAGGGGCGAGGGAACCTTACCCTGACCGGCCAGCTGGGTGAAGTGATGAAGGAGTCCGCCCAGGCCGCGGTGAGCTACTCCCGTTCCCATGCAAAGAAGCTCGGCATCGAAGAAGATTTTTACCAGAAGCTGGATATCCATATCCATGTCCCGGCAGGCGCCATTCCTAAGGATGGGCCTTCGGCCGGCATCACTATGGCCACTGCCCTGATCTCCGCCCTCACCAAACGGCCGGTGAGGTGTGACGTGGCGATGACGGGAGAGATTACTTTACGGGGCCGGGTGCTGCCAGTGGGGGGCCTCAAGGAGAAATGCCTTGCGGCCTTTCGGGCGGGAATTAGGACCATTGTCGTCCCCGACCGGAACCAGAAGGATCTCGATGAGATACCCAAACCCCTGCGACGCAAGCTCAGCCTGGTCGTTGCCAAAAACATGTCGGATGTGCTGAAGGCAGCCCTGCTAGAAAAAATAGGTAAGATCTCCGCCGGTACCTCAATCGCTGCAAGGAAATCAAAGGGGACAAAGGGCAAACAGCGAAAGCGGGGCGAAAAACCGCTGGAAAAGGTTCGCAGGGAAAGGGTGGTTCCGCTCAGGGCCTAGATGCTGCTAAAGGAGCTAGGCGAGTTTGGCCTGATCGAGAGGATTCGTCGGGCCACCCCAACCGGCCGAGGGGTGCGTATCGGGATCGGGGATGATGCCGCGTGGTTAGAGGCCAGGAATCATTCCTTTCTCATCACGTCAGATCTCCTCATTGAAGGGATCCACTTCGAGCTCAAATGGACCTCATTCTACGCCCTGGGTTATAAGACCCTTGCCGTGAACATAAGCGACTTGGCGGCCATGGGAACAAGCCCCGCCTACCTGATCCTTTCCCTGGGAATCCCTGTTGACTTTAAGACCGAGGATGTAGAAGAATTCTACCGGGGAATCAGGGCCCTTGCGTCCCGCAGCGGGGTGTCCTTAGTAGGAGGGGACACGAGCGCGTCAAGGCGTTTTTTCATCAGCGCCTCTCTGGTTGGTCACTCTCCGTATCGGCCTATTACTCGAGGCGGGGGAAAGGTGGGAGACGATCTCTACGTTACCGGGACTCTAGGAGACTCCGCCCTGGGACTGAAACTCCTGAAGAAAAGAGGGGCCCGAGCAAAGGAGAAATTTTCCTATCTTATCTCGCGCCATCTCTTTCCGAGCGCCCGTGTCAAGGCAGGAACCACTCTAGCCCGGGAGCGGCTCGCCAAAGCCATGATCGACGTGAGTGACGGGTTGCTTCAAGATCTGAACCACCTATGCAAAGCAAGCGGGATCGGCGCAGTCATCTACGAGGAAGCCCTACCTCTCTCCCGCGCCTATCGGACCGTTGCCGGGAAAAAAGGTCCCCTTTATGCGCTTACCGGGGGAGAGGACTACGAACTCCTCTTTTGTCTGCGGCGGCGGGACCGCAATCGCCTGGAAAAAATCAAGAAACGGCTGGGAGTCCCCATAACCCGTATCGGCAAATGTGTTCCCGCTCGCGAAGGGACAAAAGTTATCAACCGGAAAGGGGAGCAGCGATCCATCTCTGTGACCGGCTACGATCATTTCAGAAATAAACGCTAATCTCCACTCTCCCAAAATATGCCAAAGGTTGACGGTCCGATGCCCGGGCCAAGATAGGTAGCAAAAGATGGAAGCACAGATACTAGCAGAGCTTTTGGAAAGGGTCCGGCGCGGCCGGGTGAGCGTCCGGCAGGCCCTGGAAAAGCTACGCCATCTACCCTTCGAGGATCTGGGGTTTGCCAAGGTGGACCACCACCGAGCGCTCAGGCAAGGCTTCCCCGAAGTCATCCTGGGAGAAGGAAAAGAACCCTCTCAGATCGCCGCCATTGCGCGGGCCATGCAGCGGCGCCGGGCGAACGTGCTGATCACCCGGCTCGCGCCAGAAAAAATGGCTAAGCTCAGAAAACAAATCAAGGGGCTGCGTTATCACCCCAGGGCGCGCGTGGCAACCTGGGTTGGAGGAGCAATCCGCGTGCGCGGACGGGGCGTGATCCTGATCGTTTGCGCGGGAACCTCGGATATCCCCGTAGCGGAAGAGGCGGCGTTGACGGGGGAGATCATGGGCAACCGGGTGGAGCGGCTCTTCGATGTCGGGGTCGCCGGCATTCACCGCCTCCTGGAGAACCGCGCAAGACTGTTTTCGGCTTCCGTCCTTATTGTGGTCGCTGGCATGGAAGGGGCCTTGCCCAGCGTGGTTGCCGGCTTGGTGGACAAACCGGTGATTGCCGTCCCCACAAGTGTCGGCTACGGGGCCAGCTTCCAGGGAGTCTCCGCCCTTTTGGGGATGCTCAACTCCTGCGCCGCCGGCGTCACTGTAGTCAATATCGATAATGGATTCGGAGCGGCCTTTGCAGCCAGCCTCATCAATCGGGTATAAGTTCATTGCCTAACCAGTGTTTTCACTGCGGCAGAGAGGTAAGGGAGACGATGCATACCCAAAAGGGATACCGGGTCGATTACTATCTGCTTCATACCGGCCGGACAGAATGGGCCTCGCTCAATGATCCCAAAGACGACGCTCCTCCGCTTCGCTACCTGCGACTGAGCAATCCGGTAGACATCATTAGCTGCATTGAATGTTATGCCGATCCACAAATTAAAAAACGGCTGGAAGAAGACTTCAGCGGATTGGCCGCCATTCTCGATGAAGAGGAGATAAAAGCCTGGAAAAAAAATCTTGGCCGTCAACCTGATCATGGATAATCCAAAGCAATACCGTATTTTGACCCGTTCCTCGGACCTGGCAATAAAAGTCTTTGGCAAGACTCAAGCGGAGCTGTTCGCCAACTCGGCCTTTGCCCTTTTTGACCTGATGACGGATGTCGAGAAGGTGGAGGTGCGCGATCACCTTACCTTAGAGGTGGAAGGGACGGATCGCGACGACCTGATGGTGAACTGGATGCGCGAACTCCTTTATCTCTTCCAGGGGAGCGGCTATCTCCTGAAACAGTTTCAAGTGCTCGAGGCGAGGGATACTTACGTCCGGGGGAAAGTGAGCGGGGAAAAATATGACCCCGATCGCCACGAGGTCCGGCGGGAATTCCGTTCGGTGGTCTACGACCAAAGCCGGATGGAAAAGACCGGGGATCAGTGGACGGCTCAGGTGATCTTCGAGCTCTGAGAAAAATGGCGCAGCCGATCGAAAGCGAATTCGAAGGGACCGCCTTAGTGGCCGATCCCATTCACCGCTATATCCAGTTCACGGTGCCACTGAAAAAAGGGGAGGTCGCGGAGAAAAACATCATCGATTCCCCTTGGGCTCAAAGACTGCGCTACATCTGCCAGCTCCAGAGCGCCCGCTGGGTTTTTCCCTCGGCGGAGCACAGCCGCTTCCAACATTCCCTGGGGGCGATGCACCTGGCGGGGAATTTTGCCCGACACCTCTATCCTTCACTGCGACGGATTTTAGGAAACGACTGTCCCTCCGCCGCTTTTATCGAAGAGTACATGAGAATCACCGGACTGCTCCACGACGTCGGTCACGGCCCGTTCGGTCACTTCTTTGACGACAATTTTCTGCTGGATTTCGGAATCACCCACGAAGATATAGGCCAGACCATCATCCAGGACGAGCTGGGGGATTTGATTCGCCAGCTGCGCCGCAGCCCCAGCGGCCCCTTTGCTTCGGGGGAAGAGCTGCGGCCTGAGGATATCGCCTTTCCCATCAAAAAGGACGGCAAGGACGATCACCGCAAGCCCAAGTGGCTGAGGCTGCTTCAACCCTTAACCAGCGGAATTTTTACCTTCGATAATCTCGACTATGTTGCGCGCGACTCTTACATGTGTGGCGTGGCCATAGGACCTGTCGACCGCGATCGGCTCATCCACTATAGCTTCTTTTCCCCCAAGGGACTCACCCTACATAAGGCCGGTAATGCCGCTCTGACGATGTTCTTGAATGCCCGGCTCTACCTTTATACGAATGTCTACTATCACCGGACCACCCGCGCCATCGATCTCCACCTGAGGGAGATTTTCCCTGAGACCATGAAGACGATCTTCCCGGGCAACCCGCTGGAGCACATGGAGAAGTACCTCCACCTCACCGATTGGTCCCTGTTGGAGGAGGTTTCGCGCTGGCGCCACGGCAAAGGCTCAAACAAAGCGCTGGCGCGCGAGTGGGGAAGAATTCTGGGCCGTGATATCAAGTGGAAGATGGCCTATGACCGGACCCTATCGCTGAACGAACTCCGCTATGGCATGGCCCTGATCCAGGATGCCGACTGGGAGAAGCGGATCAGGACGGCGCTTCCTCCCTCTGCTCGTGATGTGGTATTTCGCGTTGATATGGCAACCCAAGATCCCAGGCCGGAGAGCCCTTTCGCCATGGGAAAGAAACAGATTTATATCTTCGATCCCTCGACCGGCAAGATCGAGAAAGAATCCCTCTCCGAGCTTTTCGAGTTCATCCCTGCCAAGGTGGTCCAATTTCGGGTCTTCGCCCTGGATCATGAAAACGACCGCCTGCTCGCCGATGTGGCGGAGGCGACCTTGAAGGGCAGCTCTCCTGCGGTGAAGACGAGTGTATAAAGGAAAACCCACGAAAATCCCGCTGC
>MGRY01000037.1:20816-21874 GCA_001799045.1 Deltaproteobacteria bacterium RIFCSPLOWO2_02_56_12
AAGGGCGAGATGCGCCAGGCGATTGATGAGGTTCTGGAATCTCAGCAATTTGTCCTGGGGCCGACGGTCAAGCGCTTTGAAGAACAGGCGGTCGCTTACCTGCAATGCGGCGCCGCCATTGGCGTCGCCTCCGGAAGTGACGCGCTGCTCCTCTCGCTGATGGCACTGGGGATCGGAGCCGGCGATGCGGTTTTGGTTCCGCCATTTACCTTTTTCTCCACGGTGTCGTCGATTACGCGCCTCGGGGCAACCCCCATTTTCGTTGATATTGAGCCTGAGAGTTGCCTCCTGGACGTGAAAAAGGTAGAGGCCCTTCTCGAAGAGCGCTGCCGGCCTCACCCCGACGGTCAAGGTCTGATGGAGTCAAAAACCCAGCGGCGCATAAGGGCCGTCCTCCCGGTTCATCTCTTTGGCCAATGCTGCTCGATGGCACCCCTTGTCGCCATTGCTCAGAGATACCACCTGCGCATCGTCGAGGACGTGGCCCAGGCCTTTGGCGCCAGGGCCCCGCTCGCTCCGGGTGTTGCCAAGCCCGCCGGGACCGTCGGGGATCTGGGCTGTTTTTCCTTTTTTCCGACGAAAAACTTGGGCGGGATGGGAGACGGCGGGTTGGTGACGAGCAATCAACAGGAACTGGCCGACAAAGTCAGGATGCTAAGAGTCCACGGGGAAAACTCCAAGTATCACCATCAGGAGATAGGTCTCAATTCACGTTTGGATGCGATCCAGGCGGCCGTGCTGATGGTTAAACTGCGCCACATCGACCAGTGGTGTGAGGAAAGAATCGAGCGAGCGCGCCTCTATCAAAGCCTGTTCTCGGCAACGGGCCTGGTGGGAAACCAAATCATCAGCCTTCCCTCCTTAAGCAGCGGAAAAGGCCATGTCTTCAATTGCTATGTGATTCGAGTGCGGCAGAGGGATGCGTTAAAGCGATATCTGGACGAGCAGGGCATTCAAACCGAGATCTATTATCCGCTTCCCCTACACCTCCAGCCATGTTTTTCTCATCTCGGCGGCCGCAGAGGAGATTTTTCCAACTCCGAGCAGGCCGCTTCTCA